>JBEKQA010000016.1:0-27533 GCA_049520195.1 Bacteroidales bacterium | reverse complement strand
AAGGTCAGCATTGATCTCATTGGCTTTCTCAAGAGCCAGGTTCATTGCATCCTGCTCCTCAGGATTCGGAGAACGTACCGTCGGAAAATTGCCGTCAGCAATCATTTGTTCCTTAACCAGTGTGACATTATCAAACCCATAACGCTTTAGAATCTCCGGGACCAGTTTTCTTCCACAACCATGAAGCGGAGTATACACGATCTTCAGATCTTTTTGCAATCGATTGATATCCGGCGACAGAGACAAACCTGAAATACAGTCAAGATATACTTCATCGATCTCTTTTCCGATTTCAATAATGTTCCCGGGATTGCCTTCCCACTTGACATCATCCACGGATGTTATTTTCTCAACTTCTTCTATAACGTTAACATCATGAGGGGCAATCATTTGTGCTCCATCATCCCAATATGCCTTATAGCCGTTATATTCCTTCGGATTATGGGAAGCAGTTATCATTACCCCAGTCTGGCATTTAAAGTAGCGGATCGCAAAGGATAATTCCGGTGTCGGCCTTAGGTCGTTAAAAATATACACCATGAACCCATTAGCTGCAAATACCTCAGCAGTGATTTTTGCAAACAGTTTACTATTATTTCGACTGTCGAATGAGATGGCTGCCTTTTTAGGGTGTACCTCCGGAAACATCTTCAGAAGATAGTTGGTAAGTCCCTGTGTGGCCATTCCAACAGTATATTTATTCATCCGGTTTGTACCTGCACCCATAATCCCTCTCAATCCTCCGGTACCGAATTCCAGGTCGCGGTAAAATGCATCCGTAAGCTCTGATGGATTGTTTTCCATCATCTCTGTCACCAATTTCTTCGTTTCTTCATCGAAATTCCCGTTAAGCCAGGTATTCGCGCGTTTCAACACATTTGGGTCAATCGTACTATTCATAGGTTATCTTCATTTTGATTAAATCTCTTTCAAATTTATGATACATGTCTTCAGACTGCTTCTCCAATACGGGATATTCATTCCGAAATGGCTCTTGAATTTGTTTTTATTAAAAGCACTGAATGCAGGCCGGGCAGTAAGGGTAGGGTAATCTTTGGTTTCGATGGGCTCAAGGACACATTCTATTCCGGAAAGCTCAACAATGGCCGATGCAAAGTCATACCAACTGATAATACCTTCATTAGCATAATGGTATATATCCATAGTATCGGTTTTTGCAATTGCCGGAAGTATTTCAAGGATTGCTTTGGCAAGATCTCCTGCATATGTCGGTCCACCAACCTGGTCATATACAACCCGTAATCTCTCTTGCTCTTTTCCTCTTTTTAGGATTGTTTTAATGAAATTCTGGCCATATTCTGAATATAACCATGAAGTCCGGATAATCACTCCTTTCACGTTTTGTTCAAGTATCAGTTTTTCACCCTCTTGCTTGCTTTTTGCATAGAGCGAGACAGGATTTACAGGGTCAGTTTCTTTGTAAGGTGTATAACTCTTTCCATCAAAAACATAATCGGTTGAAATATGTAACAGTCTTATCCCTGCTTTCTCACAAATTTTTGCCAATTCACCTGGAACGGCAGCATTTATTGCCATCGCTTTTTCGGGTTCTGATTCTGCTTTATCAACAGCTGTGTATGCGGCACAATTGATTATGATATCCGGATTATGTTTATTAATGTAGGCAACCATTGCAGGTGTGTCTGTCAGATCAAGGTCTTTTACATCAATAAAAGTAAAGATATGATCTTTGTGTTCATTTGAGAATTTCTTTAATGAGCTTCCCAATTGCCCATCACCTCCCGTAACAAGAATATTCATCCTGCTTTGATTTAGTTTGTAAGATAAGCTTTTTCTATTCTTTTATCAGAATTGGTTAATTTTAAAAATCAGATTGTCAAGCCTGCTTTTATCCATTAATAACGGTCAGGAACCATCAAATATTTTATTGTTTTTTTCATTGATAATGAGAGAGTTGACACTTAAATCAAGGTATTTACTATTTTTTACTCATTGTCAAGTGTCTCAAAATCAATCCTTTCTTTATCTTTTCTTGTACGTTTCTATAGACTTTCTATAGACTTCCTATAGACTTTCTATAGTCATTGTTCGCTCTTCCTTCGCTCTTCCTTCGCTCTGGGTTCGCTCATGGAAGGATCAGCTATTACCCAAAGATCTTTGCCAATATTGGCATAAAAAGCTGACTTCCAAAATTTTTCAGTTTGAATTATTTCTGACTGATTGCAAATGTAATGAATAGCCACTGAAGAACTTTGCTCATGGTGGGAAAAATAACAATTGTCAAATATGAACTATTCTTTGATATCATGAGTAAATATCAGATTATGAGTGTTATAAATTGAGTCGGGTCTGGATAGCTCTGACTTCGTCTTTTAGTTTTTTTACGGTCTGGGCTAACTGATATGTCGTATCTGTAGTATTCTCAGGTATTTCAGGACTGATATAATTAACAAACTGCCACACTTCCCTGATGTCATTTACCGATATATCATAAGGTTCATAAACCGGATTCAACGAGTGAAGTATGAATTTCCCTTCTTCTCGTAGCTTGTTTTCAACAACTTTAAATACAATTCCCTCTTCCGACGTGAGGATAATACAGGCATCCTTGTTGCGAATAGCATTCCAGTCCTGGATGAAAACCCCTGTAACCCAGGCCCCCTCAGGGATAGGCAACATGGAATCCCCGCTGATCTGGAACGTGCGGTATTTTTTTTGCTTTGAAAGAAAAGGAAGCCTGAAAGTAGGAAGGATACTGATGTATTCAGGGTCGGCAAATCCGCTCTTGTATCCGGCCTTGGCCTTTTCGGTTACCAGTTCGATATTCTCCAGGTTATCTTGCCCCACAGTTGTGGCCAGAACACGCAGACTGCTGCCTTTGATGAAAACATCATACCCGTGTTCCAATTGCCTGAGCTGACTTTCAGGCAGTTCGGTGAGGTCAACCTTGACTAGCGTATCTATCGCCACCCTGAAATAATTCGAAAAACTCACCAAGGCTTCTATCCCGGGTTGGGCAATGGCATTCTCATACCCGCTTAATGTTGAACGCTTCATCCCAAGGGCAACTGCCACATCATCCTGGGTCCGTCCCATCCTTTTCCGGAAGAATTTTATGTTCGAATGAAAAAACATACTTGCTATTATTTTAAATTATGATTATATTGTAGTCGGAATATTGATTAAAAACTCGTCAAAGATAATAAAATAAATAGACGAAAGTCAAGAAATGTTAACAATAAACCGCAATATCGTCCATTTTGATCTCGACACCTTCTTCGTATCTGTGGAACGCCTGCAGAACGCTGCCTTGCTGGGTAAGCCTGTGATCATAGGAGGGATGTCAGACAGGGGAGTCGTGTCAAGTTGCAGCTATGAGGCCCGCCGTTTCGGGGTTAATTCAGCTATGCCGATGAAAATGGCCCGGGCGCTGTGCAGGGACGCCATATTTATCCGCGGCGATATGGACCTCTATTCACGCTATTCTCACCTGGTTACGGATATCATTGCAGAAAAAGCGCCCCTCTATGAAAAAGCTTCTGTGGATGAGCATTATATCGATGTGACCGGTATGGATCGCTTTTTCGGCCTGCTGAAATGGACCCATGAACTTCGTACGGCAATCATAAAGAATACCGGATTGCCAATCTCATTTGGTCTCTCTGTAAATAAGACTGTTTCAAAGATCGCTACCGGCGAAGCCAAACCCAACGGGGAACTGCAGGTGCCCGGAGATCATGTAAAACCGTTCCTTGCCCCCCTGTCAATTAGGAAAATACCGGGAATAGGGGAGAAAACATACCCTTTGCTCAGGTCCATGGGGGTCGCTACCATCGATACCCTGAGCCACATCCCCCGGGAAATGCTGGAACGGGTCATGGGAAAAAACGGCACCGTCCTTTGGGAACGGGCCAATGGCATCGATACAACTCCTGTAAGACCCTATTCTGAAAGCAAATCAATCAGCACGGAAACCACATTTGAACAAGATACGATCGATATTGTCCGGATGAAAGAGATATTGGTGAAGATGGTGGAAAAGATTGCCTACGAACTGCGTGAACAACAGAAACTTACTGCCTGCGTCACCGTCAAGATCCGGTATTCTAATTTCGATACCCATACCGTCCAGCAACAAGTCCCTTATACTGCCTTCGACCATGTCCTCATTCCCATCGTGAAAGAGCTGTTCGACAAGCTGTACCAGCGCCGTATGCTGATCCGGCTCATAGGAGTACGTTTCAGTAAGCTGGTTCCCGGCTGTCAGCAGATCGATATGTTCGGGGATTCAGAGGAAATGGTCAACCTGTACCAGGCGGTTGACCGGATCAAACAGAGATATGGTTCAAAAGCTGTAATGAGAGGAGTATCGGTTTAAATCGCATGATTCAAAATGTTTGTATTACCTTTTGAAGAAAATGCGATAAATGAAGAAACATTATGGAAAAGTCTGTTCAATTGTACGATGAGATAATTTCCCAGATATACAATATTCATGGAAGAAAAGTGATGCTTGATAGTGATCTGGCGAGAATTTATGGTGTTGAAACAAGGATTTTGAATCAAGCCGTAAAACGGAACATAGATCGTTTTCCGGAAGATTTCATGTTTCAATTGACACAGGACGAACTTTCTAACTTGATGTCACAAATTGTGACTTCAAGTTGGGGAGGGAGGAGGAAATTACCTGTTGGTTTTAAAATCGGGAAACAAGAAGATAAAATATTGAAATAAAAAATGTATCTCAACTGTCATTCATATTATTCACTGCGCTATGGCACCCTTTCCATTGAAAAACTGGTGGAAACGGCAAAAGCATGTGGTGTGAAATCGCTTGCCCTGACCGATATTAATAATACCTCCGGTATCATCGATTTCGTTAAGACCTGCCGTGAGAATGGGATCAATCCGATAGCAGGAATTGAATTCCGTAAAGAAGAGAAGTTGCTTTACGTAGGCTTGGCCCGGAATAATAAAGGCTTTCATGAGCTGAATGAGTTCTTGTCGGTTCATACAATACAAGGAATTCCATTACCGGACGAGGCTCCTGAGTTTGAGCATGTGACAGTGATTTATCCATTATCAGATAGCGAAATAGCGAAATGGCGAAATAGCGAAAACTCGTCAATCTGCCAGTTCACCAGTTCGCCAGTTCGCAAACTTCTTGGCATTCAGCCTTCATTCATTCGTAAACTGGCTACCATCAATGACAGAAGCCTTCTTGACCACGCTGTCATCCTCTTCCCAGTTACTTTCGCCAGTAAGATTGAGTATGATCTTCATTGCAACCTCCGGGCAATTGATAACAATGTCCTTCTCAGCAGGCTTCGTCCTGAACAACTGGCTGCTCTTGGCGAGATGATGGTAAACGAAGAAAAAGTGCACAATCTGTACAAAGATTACCCTCTGTTGATACGGAATACAGAGCAGCTGCTTGAAGAATGTTCTCTGGATTTCGATTTTTCCACACATAAAAACAGGAAGACCTTTACCGGGAATCCTTATGACGACAAGATCCTTCTTGAGAAGCTTGCCAATGACGGGTTGAAATACAGGTATGGCACAGCCAATAAGGAAGCTGCAAAGCGTGTCAGACATGAGCTGGATATCATTGATAAGATGGGCTTTTCATCCTATTTTCTCATTACTTGGGACATCATCCGCTATTCTATGTCGCGGGGATTCTATCATGTGGGCCGTGGCAGCGGTGCCAACAGCATTTTGGCCTACTGCCTCAAGATCACAGACGTGGATCCTATTGAACTTGACCTTTATTTCGAACGCTTCATCAACCCGAAACGTACTTCTCCGCCTGATTTCGATATCGATTATTCCTGGAAAGAAAGGAATGAGGTATTGGATTATATCTTTAAGCGCTATGGCCGTAAATATACAGCCTTGCTGGGTGCCATGTCGACATTCAAGGGTAACTCGATCTACCGGGAACTCGGAAAAGTGCAGGGCCTCCCGAAAGCAGAAATGGATGACTTGTTGAAATATCCTGAGAATGAGGTGCATAAGAATGACCTCACCCGCAGGATCGCCGAACTCGGAGCAATGATGGTTGATTTCCCGAATATCCGTACCATTCATGCAGGAGGCGTGCTTATCTCCGATGAACCCCTTTCGTATTACACCGCCCTGGATATGCCTCCAAAGGGGTTCCCAACCACACAATGGGATATGTATGTGGCTGAAGATATTGGCTTTGAAAAGCTGGATATTCTCAGTCAAAGAGGCATCGGTCACATCAAGGAAACTGCTGAGATCATCCTTAAGAACCGCGCAGTGAATGTTGATGTCCATAAGGTTCAGGAATTTAAGAAGGACGAAAAGGTGAAAGATCTTCTTAGAATAGGGGAGACTATTGGCTGTTTTTACGTGGAAAGCCCTGCCATGCGCGGTTTATTGAAAAAGCTTCAATGCGATAATTACCGCAGCCTCGTTGCCGCTAGCTCAATCATCCGTCCCGGCGTGGCACGTTCCGGCATGATGCGCGAATATATTTACAGGTTTCATCATCCCGGGCAGTTCAAATACCTGCATCCCGTGATGGAAGAGCAGCTGAAAGAAACCTATGGCGTCATGGTGTACCAGGAAGATGTCCTGAAGGTCTGTCATCATTACGCGGGGCTCGATCTTGCGGATTCCGATGTCCTTCGCCGGGCAATGAGCGGTAAGTATCGCTCAAAGAAAGAGTTGCAAAGAATTATCGATAAGTTCTTTGAAAATTGCAAAAGCTTCGGCTACCCGGAAGATGTCACAAAAGAGATCTGGAGACAGATCGAATCCTTCGCAGGATATTCATTCTCAAAGGCCCACTCAGCCTCCTATGCCGTGGAAAGCTATCAAAGCCTCTATCTGAAAGCCCATTATCCTTTGGAATTCATGACCGGCGTGATTAATAATTTCGGCGGGTTTTACAGCTCCTGGGTTTATTTCAATGAAGCCCGTAATTGTGGTGCCATACTTCATCTTCCCTGCGTTAACCGGGGAAGTTATAAGACGAGTATCACGGAAACCGACATCTGGGTGGGTTTTATTCATGTTTCAAACCTTGAAAGCGTCGTGGCAAAAAGGATCAGCGAAGAAAGAAGAGTAAACGGAGAATATACTAGCCTGGAAGATTTCATTAACAGAACACAAATCCCGATTGAACAACTTATTCTCCTTATCCGGATCGGAGCATTACGTTTTACCGGGAAATCAAAGGCACAGCTTCTCTGGGAATCCCATTTGCTGCTTGGGAAGAAACCGTCTTCTGATGCGCCGGCCCCTCTTTTCTATGCGCCCCCGAAAACATACGAACTACCTTCCCTAGAACAGAGTACTGTGGAAGATGTCTATGATGAAGTCGAACTGCTGGGATTTCCGGTTAAACATACCTATTTTGACCTGCTTGAAACAAATTCCCGCGGTGAAATAATGGCAAAGGACATGCTTGGATCCCTTGGTAAATCAGTGAGAATGCTGGGACAGCTTGTAACCATAAAATATGTGAGGACCATTAAGCAGGAATGGATGCATTTCGGAACATTCATCGACATCACAGGCCATTTCTTCGATACTGTCCATTTTCCTGACTCTGTGAAGAATTACCCCTTCCGTGGAGATGGGATCTACCTCGTTTTGGGAAAGATCGTCGAAGAATTCGGTTTCCCGAGCATGGAAGTTCGGAAGATGGCAAAAATGCCCCTGAAAAAAGATCCAAGGGCATGATGATACTAAACAGGTCTGTGACGTGATCCTATTTAATTCCGATCATCATACTCGATCCTTGGGGCGTATCTCTACGTCTGATGTATTTGAAACCCGCATTCTGCAACCAGGATTTGATCTCACTTTCAGTATAGGTATCTCCTTTCTCAGTTCCCACAAGCATGTTCAGTGCAAAAATAGCACCCCCTGCAGGAGAAGTCCTGTCATCTGACATGACATGGTCAAGAATGACGATCTGACCCTCCGGATTCATGACTTCTGCGCATTTTTTGAAGAGCATTATATTCTCTTCCGGTGAATTGATATGAATAATTGCTGAAAGGAGAATAAGGTCATAATCAATGCCAAAGTCGTCCTTAAGATAATTACCGGAAATTATCGATACTGAGTTTTCAATTCCTTCCCTGGCAATATATTGCTTTGTGATCGGGATTACATTGGGAAGATCGAATACAGTTCCTTTAATTTTGGGATTTTCCCGGATGAATTCAAAAGTAAATGCACCTGAACCTCCTCCAATATCCAGCATACTTTTGGTTTGCGAGAGATCAAGCACTGCAGCGATCTCCTTTGCCTGATTGCCTGCTCTTGAATGCATCGCAGCAATAAAGGATTCCAGCCAGGATTCGTCACGACCACTTATCGGTTGTTTCATGGCAACGGAAGTTCCTGCCTTTACCGCATCTGTTAGCGTACTCCATGTTTTCCAAAGTTGTACTATATGATCCAAACCACCCAGAAATGTTGGCTGTCCTTTTATCAGAAAACGTGTTGAGAAATCCGTATTGGAAAACTGACTTCCCGTTTTTTTTAAAAGACCTATCGGAACCAATGCATTCATTAGACGGTCCGTGGCCCGCTCATTGGATCCAGTCAGTTTTGCGACATTAGAAGATGTGGCAGGACCGTCTTTTAACAGGGTGAAAATATTAAGTTCATGGGCAGATAAAATGATCCTGCTGATGCGGAATGCATTCACCATATCCATGAATTCTCCGGGAGAGTTAATTTCTTTCATATTTTAATATTTATGTCGATTTATACTTCTTAGCGATTCTTTAATCTCAATTAATCAAGCTAAATTAATAAATCTCACTATATTTGTCCATAAGGAAAGTAGAATTCTTACTGAAAACTGATTGTTAACCAATTAAAATAAATAATTATGAACGCCTCAATCTTAAGTATTGTTATTGCAATTTTGATATTGCTATTTTTTTTCGGAATAAGGATTATTCGTCCAACACACCGGGGATTGGTTGAAAGACTTGGTAAATATAACCGTTTCGCGATGCCTGGCTTTCACTGGATCGTCCCGGGCATTGAAAAGATGTACCAGGTAAATGTCACAGAAAAGATGATCAATGCAGAACCTCAGGAAATTATTACGAACGATAACCTGAATGCCAAGGTGGATGCACAGGTATACTTTAAGATTAAATCAGATGAAGACAGCGTGAAATATTCTCAATACAATGTTAACAGCATAGAATATCAGATCGTTAACCTTGCACGAACAACACTTCGTAATATTATCGGAACACTGACACTGAAATCTGCAAACAGTGAGCGTGGCAGGATCAATAAAGATCTTCATACAACCCTTCTGTCAGAAACCAGCCATTGGGGAATAGAAATTATCCGGACTGAGTTAAAAGAGATTGAACCTCCCAAGGATGTTCAGGAGACGATGAACAAAATTGTAAAGGCCGAAAACGAGAAGATCGCTGCCATCGATTTTGCTACGGCTACGGAAACAAGGGCAGATGGCGAAAAAAGAGCTGAAATCCGTAAAGCCGAAGGGATTAAACAAGCCGCTATCCTGAGAGCTGAAGGCGAAGCCCAGGCCATCCAACTTGTTAATGAAGCAGCCGAGAAATATTTTATCGGGAATGCTCAGTTATTGAGAAGGATACAGGCATTAGAAACCTCACTCAAAGAAAATTCAAAATTCATAGTTCCTTCAGGCTCAGACCTCGTGAACGTGCTTAGTGAAATGGGTGGAATTATCCCCCTTAAGTCAAAAGATACAACCCAAGCCGGAACTTAAAATGTCGAGTTAAATTTTCGTGCAGTATGTTCTACTCAACGCCTGGCTTTGAGTTCTTCTATATCTTTGATATGTAAGGATTTGATCCCTTTCAGATCTGATTCTAATTTGTCGTGAGAAGCTTTATGCTCTTTTTGCTCAGCTGTCAATTTAGATACCAGGTCATTGAACTTTTCATCGATTTTTGAGATGTTCAATTCATTCTGTTTTACAGCTTTATCAACCAATTCCTTAAGCTCTGCCGCAAAACTTTGCTGTTTCTCTTCACACCGCTCTATCGATGCAGAGAAATTTGCTGAGTATTCATGCATAGACAGGGAGAGTGCTTCTGTTGATTTCTTGAATTCTTCCCTGATTGCAGCAAGATCCTGCTTTACCGATTCATCAAGTTTTATATTTTCCTCAGACAATTCAAGTACCTTTTCATCAGCCTTGCTTTTCAGGAAGAAAATGAAAGCAAGTAATAGCAGGAACAGAATGGCAATCACAATAACTGCCAGTAGCAGATAACTTTGTGCAGTTGAGCTGGTTTTGTTAATTTTTAGGTCCAGATTCTTGAATTGTGCTGACATTTTCTGCATAGAATCATTGGCTTGTTTAACGTCTTTCTCATTTGCTGCAATAAGTTTTGAAAGACTGTCAAATGTTGTCATCTGTTTTGTAGCAATCTTTTTCGCATCAAATCCTATTTTTTTTGCGGCGTCTATCCCTTCGGACATTTTTTTCTTTTCTGATTGGAAATCCTTTTTCAGGAGATAATCGTTATTCTGGGCCCATAAGGCTACAGTAATGAGCATTACTGCAAAGAGAGTAAAACATTTTTTCATATGATGATTTTTGGTTAATAATAAACAACAAAGTCATCTCCTGTAATGAACAGGAACAACTTCAAAATATCATTATGGTTGATGCCATAAAGATAATACATAAAAATCTGGAAGTCAATACTAAAATGATTTAATAGCCAAAAAGCCCCTCAAGCGTTAATTTTTTAACAGGACCGATTTCCCCCAAAACATCAAAATTAATGTCCGATTCCCGGCCAAGTATCATGTAGGTCTTTGCTTTGTTTTTTAGGTGGCTCTCCTGAAATGCTATCATATTATCCAGGGTCATTTCTGAAACATTTTCAAAGATATCTTTACGTATATCCTGCTTTAATCCTAGCTTTTCAGCATTCAGAAAATTCCAGAGACAATTCATTCTTCTAATCCTTTCTGTGCTTATTTTATTCAATAACGCATATTTGGATCCATGAAAAGTGCTCGTGGAAAGAGGGAGGCTATTAAATAATTCATCAAAGGCCAGGAAAGCATCTATCACTTTATCATTCTGCGTGGCGATATAACCTTTGTTCTGATAAGATTTTTCCAGGTCTGCCGGCTCCTGGAATCGTGAGTATGCTGTATATGCCAGGGCGCGTTTTTCCCTGAGTTCCTGGAATACAATATCCCCGAAATAGTAGTTGAACAAACCGATTACAGGTGCAAGGGACCTGTCATACCGGCCGCCAATGATAAGAGTTTGCAATCGGGCCTGGTTGACATCATAGGGAGCAAACAACACCTTATTCTCAACAGGTTCATTTTCCCGGAATACCTTTTTGGAAGGTACCTGTCTGATATCAGATGACGAACAATGATAATGAGTTATGTATGAAGTGATTTGATCTGATGAAAGATTCCCATAATATAGGATGTCATGTTTTATATTCTTCAGGTCTTTGATCTTTTCAGCTAATTGCTGAGTTTTGAGTGCACTAAGCTCATGTTCAGTGAGGATATTCTTATAAGGAGAATCTGATCCATAAGTGCCAAAACTAACCAATGCAGAAAAAATTTCATTCTGATTGTGTTTTTTGTCTGATCTTGATTTCAGTGTATTTGCAATACGGTTTCTGAGTACAACTTCATCAGGCATCGGATCATTCAATAACTCCTCAACAAGCCTGATTGCTTTTTCAGTGGTTTCATGCAACCCATCGATAGAAAGTATACTCTCTTCCTCAGTCGTGTTAACCTGAAAAGAGCATCCCAGCCGGAAAAACTCCAGGTTGATCTGCTCGGCTGAATATTTTCCTGTTCCGAGATAAGGTAATAGCTCAATCGCAAAGTTCATCACCTTATCATGGTTTCTGCCCATTCTGTAATAGTACTCCAGGTGAAAGGTGGCATTCTCATCATTTTTCTTGTACAGGACCCGGGTAGAGTTTGGCAACACCACGATATCAATATCTTTTTGGTAATCAAGAAATTCGGGCTCTTTACCCGGGACATCTGACTCTTTTACCTTTTTCAGAAAAGCAGATTCATGATGCCTGTTAATGTGGATCGGAGTTATCGGAGGTTTGCTGACTTTCGTGGAATCTTCAGGCAGCCCCTGCTTCTTGTATATGATAACGTGATTGTCAATCAAATGGTTTTCTGCAAATGCTATGATATCCTGTTTGGTGACCTTTTTTAATTTATCAATATAGGATGCGAAGTTTTCATAAGTGATATCATATAGAAAAGCCTGCGATATTGCCATTGCACGTCCCTGGTTTGTCTCATATTGCTTAAGGAGATCAAACCGGATATTGTTGACAATCGCTTCAGGCAGCCATTCCGGGAATTCACCGTTTTTTAACAACTGAACCTGATGCAACAACAAATCTTTGACTTCATCTAAAGTCTGACCGGATTTCGGATTGCCACTCATGATCAACATGCAATAATCGGCGAGCTGCGCATCATAAGCGGAGGCATTCAGTACTTTCTGGGTCTGGTTCAGGTTTAAATCGATCAATCCTGCTTTATTATTGTATAAAACCGAAGCGGTCATAGTGAGCAGTAGTGATGCTTCCTCATTCGCCTTTATGTCAAATCCATAGCCAATCCTGATGTTTTCCGCTTCCAGACCTAAGACTTCTTTTACTATGGGTTCATTGAGAGGCCTCCGTGTTTTATAGATCAACTCTGGGACCGGCCTGGATTTCATCTTCCCGAAATAGTGTTCAATAATTTCAATTGTACTTACAGGATCAAGATCGCCAGACATGCAGATGGCCATATTATTCGGAACATAATACGTGTTGAAGAATTCACGTATATTCCTCATTGAAGGGTTTTTAAGATGTTCCGCTTCCCCAAGTGTTGTTTGCGTTCCATAGGGATGGTTTGGAAAAAGAACTTGCATCATTACTTCATTGACTTTTCGGTTGTCATTGGTCAAAGACATATTCTTCTCCTCATAAACTGTCTCAAGTTCAGTATGAAACAACCGCAGGACAGGTCTGGAAAACCGTTCAGCTTCAATCATTGCCCAATTCTCGAGTTGACCGGAAGGAATATTCTCCATGAAGATGGTGTAATCATTGGATGTACCAGCATTAGACCCCTGTGAGCCTATTGCATCCATCAGTTTATCATATTCATTTGGGATTGCATATAACGAGGCCTCAAGCGATAGACTGTCAATTTCTTTGTAAAGGCGTGTGCGCACATCATCCTGTTGTTCAATGCGATATGTTTCAAAAAGATTCTCTATCTGTCTTATCAGCTTTGATTCTTTTGGCCAGTCAATAGTTCCGAAATTCTCAGTTCCCTTGAACATCATATGCTCAAAATAATGAGCCAGACCGGTAGTTTCAGGGGGATCCATTTTACTTCCTGCACGTACTGCAATATAGGTTTGTATCCTTGGAGTATCCTTATATACTGATAGATATACTTTTAATCCATTATCCAATTTATAGATCCTTGTTTTTAAAGGATCTCCTTTCACAGTTTTATAGTTATATTTCCTCTTCAGCATTCTTTCGGTTTCTTAATGGCTCAAAGGTACTTACAATATCCCTTATTAAAAAAGTTTGGTTAAATCAGGGTTTCTTAACTATATTTGATGTCCTGATCAATCAAGAAATCCCGGTTATGAAAAAAGTCACGCTGTTATTTGCATGTTTACTAATGATTTGTGTGGTTATAAAAAGCCAGGCACAGCCGAAAGCATTCTCATGTGAGCAGTGGAGGGCTGATGTGAAAATGCTGACAGACAAAGATGGGGCCGCACTGCTGAATGCTAAACCTATAGTAATGGATTTCTCTGTCTTTCTTGATGCAAAGGCACCGCTAACATTAGATAAAAACAATTTGAAAGATAAAAACCAGCCCAGGCTTTCTTCAGAGAAAGAAGTCATTCAGTTAATTGCATTTATCACATCCATAACGATCACTGGAGATGACCATAATTTCAGAATGGTTTTAAGATATCCTGATTCAGAAGCAACTATGGTTGCAGTTTTGCCTAACCCTGATTGTCCTGCCCTGGATAAATTTCCTGCAATACGTGCGCAATTCAGGCAGACCTGGAAAGAACTGACAACTATCATGGATAGACTAAGCAAAGAAAGCAACCCGATAAAAGTCAAAATAACCGGTGTCAGGTTCTGGAATGCTCCCGGAGGTGAACGCGGATCCAGCGCCAATGGCATAGAAATCCATCCCGTACTAAGTATAATCCAGGTCCCAAATAACTAGATATTGTAAATACTGACAGATTTTTTATTTTGGTTAAAAAGATTTTCGTTTTTTTAATATATATATAGACTTTCTGCATATCTTTACATGTAAATTTATTTCATTGTGCCTTAGGCACTTTAGTATTAACCAAAAACAATTCTTATGGAAGAGTATTTACAACCGGGTATTTCATGCTTTCACCCGATGGCCTTGATGTTTGCTTTTGTCGTGATTCCTCTCGTTATTATTGCCTTAAATGCAATAATAATAAGGTATGTCGCTCTTTGGTTTATATTCACTAAAGCAGGAGAACCGGGCTGGGCAGCCATCATTCCGGTTTATAATCTTTTGATCACCATAAAGGTAGCTGGAAAGCCATGGTGGTATATTCTTCTCTTCCTGATCCCGGTTGTAAATATTGTCATTTGGATCATGGTCCTTCACGGGATCTCAAAAGGATTTGGAAAAGGAGGTTGGTTTACTGTCGGTCTTTTCTTCTTTAAGGTCATATTCTGGGCTATACTTGGTTTCGGAAAAGCACAATACATTGGCTCTAAAGAGAAATTCAACGCCTGACAGCCTGTCAATCTGTTAATTATGTTTTTTTTCGCAGAATAACATAAACCATTCTTTTCTGCGTTTTCTACTAACCAATAAAACCGGTTATGAGTAATCTTTTCACCCCGTTGAAGATAAGGGATATCGAATTAAAGAACAGGATTGCCATCTCCCCGATGTGCCAGTATTCAAGCAAGGATGGATTTGCAAATGACTGGCACCTGGTTCATCTCGGAAGCAGGGCAGTAGGAGGGGCGTCGCTTGTGATGACTGAGGCTACGGCTGTATCGCCCGAAGGCAGGATATCGATTGATGATCTTGGTATCTGGAAAGATGAACATATAGATTTCCTTAAAAAGATAACCGGATTCATCATACAGCAAAAGGCCATACCGGGTATCCAGCTTGCCCATGCCGGAAGGAAATCAAGCAGGACCTCACCATGGAATGGCGACAAGCTGCTGGATAAATCTGAAGGTGGCTGGGAAACGATTGCCCCGAGTGCGATAAGATTCTCTGATGATACATCAAATCCTTTGGATCTTTCCATAGAAGGAATCAGCAAAGTCATTGAAAATTTCCGGCTGGCTGCCATCAGGGCATTAAAAGGTGGTTTCATGGTTGCCGAGATACATGCAGCACATGGTTACCTGATTCATGAATTCATGTCGCCCCTCTCAAATAAACGGACAGATACTTATGGCGGATCGTTTGAAAATCGGATACGGTTGCTCCTTGAGATTGTCACTACTATAAGGAGTGTTTGGCCGGAAGGTTACCCGCTCTTTACGAGAATATCGTCGGTTGACTGGCGGGATGATGGCTGGACGATCGACGATTCTGTCGCTCTCGCAAAAGTGCTTAAGAATAATGGTGTAGATTTGCTGGATTGTTCCTCAGGAGGAATCGTCCCGGGTTTGTCAATACCGGCTGGTCCCGGTTACCAGGTACCGTTTGCTGAGCAGGTTCGTAAAAAATCAGGAATCCTCACGGGCGCCGTCGGCATAATAACTGCTCCTGACCAGGCTGAAAAGATCATCTCCGAGGGCCAGGCGGATATTGTTTCCCTTGCCCGCGAATCTCTTCGCGATCCCTATTTCCCGCTAAGAGCTGCCACTGATCTTAGCGTTGAGATTCCTTGGCCTGTTCAATATATACGGGCAAAAAGAAGGAAATAAATCCTTGAACATTCTGTTCCAAAATCGTAGTGCCAGATCCCGACCCGGGAAAATAGTAACGCGTGACGCAACCAAGCCATGAATAATAAATGCCGTGCAAATTGCACACAGAGCATAAAAAAAATTAATTGAATATCAATATGATATTCAAGATGATGAAATTTTCAATAGCGGTTTTCCATATTTTTTATTACGGTATTCCTCTATAGATGAGAGAGAGAGAAAGATCGTCACCCGTCACGACATTTCCCTTCTGACTTCACTCTTCCTTCATCGAAAATATAACATTTGTTCGTTCTTTCTTCGTTTCTCATCCGTTTTAGATTCGATCAAAGACTAATCACGGATCGATTGCCAAATAAGTCTGGTTCGCTCGACCAAAAACATTAAAAAACCGGAAAAAATAAGCTGAATAAACACAGAAATGTCCCATACAGACATTCCTCTTCCATGCTGGAACTTCCACTTTGCAAGAAATAATATTGGAAATTTACTTGAATAGCCGCGTTACGCGTCACGTGTCACAATTTTCCGCATCTCGCCTAACGCCTTCCCTATGTGCTATCAAGTGTAAAGACTTCCCGAACAACGTTCCCAGGCTTATCCGTAACACGAACCTCAACGCTACCACCTTTATAATCTACATTCTCCACTGTTGCTGTATAATCCCATTCCCTGTTTCCCGAGAACGATTTCACAACAGCCGGGCCTTTCTCGATAAGCTGCCCCTTATCATTCAATATCATCACGTTAACTGTTTCAACCCTGAATTTATCCCATGTTGAAATTCTAATCACATTCCCTTTAAGACCTCTGTACCCGATCAGATTGACTTTCTGTACCTTCGGTTTGGTCATAAAATCAGACATAGCTGCATGATAAACGTCCTGATACTTAGTCTTCTTTTTCTTTTCGTTGTAATCCTCACACCGTTGCGGATCATTCTTAACCATCTTGCTATATTTAGATGCCTTCGCAAACCTTGCCATGTTCGCCAGTTGTGCAGCGCTCTTTACCACCTTTGAACAATCCGGCCGCTTAGCCATGACGGACTTTCCGCCGTAATTCCTTAAAACAACATCTCCGACTCGCCCGGAGTAATGCTTGGTAATCAGATTCTTAAATGATATTGCCATAAATGAGGATTTTACATCCTGCAAATATAATGGAGTTAATCAGTAGAAAAAACAATTCCTTGTTTTTGTATATAATAACAAGGAATTGTCTGTTATCAGGTAATTATTTACTGATCAAACCTTTTCTCCGCATTCCGGGCAGAATTTGGCTCCGGGAGTAAGCTTAGCTCCGCAATGAGCGCATCTGTCGTCCTCATTTAATTTAGCTCCGCAGCTAGGACAGAATTTTGCATTCTCTGCAAGCGGGGCTTCGCATTTAGGACAGGTGGCGCGGATGTTGGTTCTCCAGTATTCTGTTCCCAGCTTCTTATCCTCTTTAGCCATGGCAGCGTGCTCATGGATCTCTTCAACCGATTTTTCCGATTGTGCGTAAGCCATTTCGACGCCAAGGTCGGGTGCGCAATTCTTGCATAATCCTTTCTTCTCATTCCAGCATTTTTCCCTGCATACCCATGCGTGGCAATGAGGACATTGGATAAATACAGGTTGCATCTCAACCAGCGCATCTTCAAAGGCTTTGTCATGCGCATTTTTCCAGGAAGCGTCTTTAACAGTCTGACCTACAGTGGAGAGTCCTCTAAAAGCACCTCCGAAGAGTGAACTGGCAGTCCCTAGTAACTTTGAAGCCTGGCCCGCTGCGTAGCCTTTTGCCGTTGAACGGTATCCTTCCCTGCAGCAATCGCAATTGAACTCAAACTGGAAAGCAAGGTCTGTGCTGATGTCGGAATAATTATTTCCGAATTTTATCATATCGGTCATACGCATGATTTTTAGAATTCAAAATTAATAAAAAACAATTGTGAAATGATATTTATAAATATCTCATTCATTGTGAGATATTTTAATCCTATTTTTTTGTGTTCATTATGAGTTATAATTTTTGTCCCTTTCCTTTGTTTTTTGTATATTTGAATGAAATTTAATAAGTTTTGTAAATCGATCTGTCACTCAAATACTTTTAAAAGGTGAACAATAATAAGAACTTGAAATGCAGCTATTTGCCAGGATATCTCATGCTGTTATTCAGTATGGTAATCTTTCTTTACACTCCCAATTTAGTCAGGGCACAATTTGTTAAGGGAGCCGATGTTGGGTGGTTACAACAGATGGAAGCCACCGGATACAAATTTTATGACAGTACCGGCGTTCAGAAGGATTGCCTTCAGATACTTAAAGATCATGGGATCAACACTATCCGTCTCAGGGTTTGGGTCAACCCTTCAAGCGATAAGATTAACGGGCACTGCAGTAAGAAGGAAGTTGCAGGGATGGCTTTACGAGCCAAAAATATGGGGATGAGGCTACTGATCGATTTTCACTATAGCGATTCCTGGGCCGATCCCGGGAAACAAAATAAGCCTGCTGCCTGGGCCTCAGATACATTCAGCCAGCTGCTGACGGATCTTTATAACCACACCTATTCCGTTCTTGATACCCTGAAATCGATCAATGCCACTCCGGATTGGGTCCAGATCGGGAACGAGATCACAGGAGGCATGCTCTGGCCCGATGGAAGCACCTCCAACTGGCCGCAATTAGCTCAATTGTTGAATAAAGGATATGATGCAACGAAAGCTGTGGACAGCTCGATAAAGGTCATCATCCATCTCGCTTCGGGAAATGATAATTCAGGATTCAGGACATTCTTTGATAATGCGACAAGTTATAACGTGAGATACGATGTGATCGGGGCATCATATTATCCTTACTGGATTGGCACTGATTACACATTGACGATCAACGACCTGGGAAATAACCTGAACGATATGGTTTCCCGATACGGGAAAGAGGTGATGGTAGTTGAAACAGGAGGGGATTATACCAAAGTCCAGAACACTTATGATATGCTGGTAGCTGTGATGAACAAAGTAAAGCTGGTGACAAATAACAAAGGACTGGGAGTCATGTATTGGGAGCCGGAAGGGGAGAAGTCCTGGAGTGGATACCAACTAAGTTGCTGGGGATCTGATGGAAAACCGACAACGGCTTTGAATGCGTTCCTGGTGACCAACCTGGGCATAAACACGATTAAAAATGAAGATCATGGATTTATCATCTATCCAAACCCATGCTTCGGAGGATTATTCAATTTAGATCTGAATGGATTAACCGGAGCTTCAGTGTTAAGGATCTTTGATGAATCGGGTAAGCTTTTGGAACGACTTTCCCTGGCTGATAAATCCAAGGTGTTATTGGATACCGGACTGCATCCCGGCATCTATTTTCTTGATCTTAACAATTCAGGATCTGATTTTGTGGAAAAGCTGATGGTTAACTAGCCTTCCCGTAACGCGGCAGATAAATCTTTATTTTACTGCAATCCCTGAGATCTCAATGTGCGATTTTTCCGGCAGCGCACTGATCTGGATGGTTTCACGTGCCGGTGGGTTTTCCTTGAAATACTCACTGTAAATCGTGTTGATAGTCTTAAAGTTCTTAAGGTCAGTGCAATAGATTGTAGCTTTAACCATATTCTTGTAATCCATTCCTGCTGCAGTCAGCACTGCTCCCAGGTTTTTCATCACTCGCCTGATCTCGGTCTCGATGTTTAGCGTATCCATCTTTCCTGTCTCGGGGTCAATAGCAATCTGTCCGGAAAGGTAAAGTGTACTACCCGATAAAATACCTTGGCTATAAGGCCCAATGGGCTTCGGCGCTTTGTCTGTAAAAATGACCTGACTTGAATGCTTCTGTGCAAAAAGGGAAAAACCTGAAAAGGTCAATAGGATGAAAATGAATATTTTTTTCATGATTTAAAGAATTAATTCTGAAACTGTTTTAATCTTTACCGGAGATTTTTATCACTACTTTGGAATATTCTCAAGGGCAATAACCAGCTTGTCAAGATCCCTGAAAGATGTATAGACATTGGGTGTGATCCCTACTCCCGAGATATTTTCCCATTCAATGCCAGTGGTGTGGATCTTATATTTATCAAACAGGTAGGATACCACCTCTCCTGGCTTTTTCCCATCAACCGAAACCAACCCGATAACACAGGCGAATTTGGGATTAAAGGAGGTCTTAATATGGATGCCGGGTAGATCTTTTACTTTCTTAGTCCAGTAATCCTTTAATTCCCTGAGTCTTTTCTCTTTCCTTGCTGATCCGATCGCCAGGTGAAAATCGAGCGCACTGCCTATTGCCATCTCGCTTGCAAATGAGCGTGTTCCCAGGGCTTCAAACTTGGTGATCTTATCTCCCTGAGGATTGGCATCCGGATAAAGCGACCATATCTTGCTGATCTTATCCTTCTTGACATATAGCAGCCCTGAACCAAAAGGTGCGCACATCCACTTGTGCAGGCTTGTGGCAAAATAATCGCATTCAAGATCTGGAATTTTAAAATCAAGGAGTGCAAATGTATGAGCGCCATCAACCAATACGTCTAAATCTCTTGAGTGAGCTTCTTTAGCTATTTTCTTAACAGGGATAATCTGGCCAATCCAGTTGATGATGTGAGTGATATTGACGACTTTTGTCTTATCCGTAAATTGTGATAAATAGGCGTTTATCAGATAATCTTCATCATCTGACGGCAACTCAAGGTTGATCCATTTAAGAACGATCCCATCCCTTTTCTCCCTTAATTTCCAGGCATTTATAACATTAGGATAATCCTGTTTTGTCAGAACGACTTCATCTCCTGCAACTAATGGGATGCCATAAATAATAGTATCCATCGACTCCGTCGTGTTCCGGTTGATGGCGATTTCATCAACAGAGCACCCTGCAAAATCAGCCAAATCCTGCCTAAGGGCCTGCCGACCCTGGTCAAGAATCTGCCACATATAATAAGAGGGGGCCTCATTGCATAGTCGGTTGTACTTTTCAAATGTCTCTTGTACGACAAGCGGTTGCGGACTAACGCCCCCGTTATTCAGATTCATAATGTTGCGGGAAACGGTATAGGATTCCTTTACCCATGCCCAGAAGTCTTCATCACTCAGATCGGGAGAAGGGGCATCCATTCTCTCATTAAATATTGATTTTCCTGAGGCTACAGATGACAGAATCAGGTTGCCAAATGACACGGCACCCACAGTTATTCCCATCTTTTTCAGGAACATGCGTCGATTTAGGGTCATACTTTTATTTTTCAGGATTTATGTCCGAAAGTTAATAAAATGTTTATTTGATGATAATATTTCAAGAATTTTTTTAAAAGTAACAGAGTAACAGAGTAACAGAGTAACAGAGTAACAGAGTAACAGATTGAGAGAATGAGCCAATGAAAAGATGCGAATATGGTATATTTAAATCAGTTGTTAATAACATTAATGGGTTAAATGTATTTTATTTCGTATTATTGCTTAATAAAACATGTCATTATGAGCGATATCACCATAGATCAATTGGCAAAACAGATTGCTGCAAATCTGTTGAATGAAACAAGCGATGGCACTGTATGTGAGTTTAGTGTCGGTTCAACTCAACAAGATGCAACGGATAAAAAGAAATGTTATAAAATAGTTGATGGGATGTATGTTCAGGTGCCTTGCTGGGCTGAAGATGCACAGCAACAAGGACTTACTTAGAGATTGAGTACGATAATTTAAACCATCCGCAGCCAAGGTGAACCCACTTTGGTAAAATAAATTTCACTTTATACTTGACTTTTAAGAATTATGTATTATATTTGCAGTGTATTAATGTACTAATACACTCTAACAATGATCACAATAAAAGATTTAACATTCTGGTATTCAAAGAGGAACATCGTATTTGAACGCCTGTCCCTGCAACTGAACGAAGGTCACATCTATGGTCTTCTGGGAAAGAACGGGGTGGGGAAAACCACTCTTCTTAAGCTGATAACCGGGCTCTCTTTCCCAAAGACAGGTGAAGTCAAAGTCGATGGTGCCATTCCGGGAAATCGTCAACCTGCCTTTTTATCCAATATTTTTCTTGTTCCGGAAGAGGTATCATTGCCATCAATGACTTCCTTAATGTTTGCCAGGACTTACGGTTGTTTTTATTCCTCATTTGACCTTGTGCAATTCAAAGAATTCCTGGAGAGATTTGAGGTCAGCCCCGGTCAAAAATTATCAGGTATGTCACTCGGACAGAAGAAAAAAGCATTATTATCATTCGCCCTGGCATCAAACACTCGCTATCTCTTTCTTGATGAGCCTACCAATGGTTTGGATATCCCTTCAAAGGCAGTCTTTCGCAGCATCCTGGCATCATCGTTCTCAGAGGATAAGACCATAATACTCTCAACCCACCAGGTCAGAGATCTTCAGAGTCTGATCGACACTGTTATCATTCTTGAAGAACGAAAGATCATACTAAACCAGTCACTGGACAGGGTAGCACAGAAATTTACTTTCGGACATTCATTATTGGCCCCGGTTTCGGGTGAAATTCTTTATTCTATTAACAGCGAGCTGGGTCAAACAATGATGACACTCAATCATTCAGGAATCCCGGGGAATATGGATCTTGAAACACTTTTTAGTGCAAGCATTAATATTCCGGAAAAATTATCGGCAGTTTTAGACAATTAACACAGAAGATCATGAATAATAACTTCAATTTCAACCGCTTTTGGCTGTTAATCAAACGGCAATGGGCAGAAAACAAAATTATTTACATCATAATCTGGTGCTTGATGTCGTGTGGAATGGTGTTTCTTGGATTATTTTCAGATAAGTTTGACAATGCAGCTGGCATTTTCCTGTACTTTCTTGTTGGTGCAGTAATTACTATGGCTACCTTTCCCCGCTGGTCTGATTTTAGCAGGTCCGCAGGTTACATGCTGATCCCTGCATCCGTAACGGAAAAATTCCTGTGTGGTCTGTTTTACGGAATAGTGATTTACACTCTTGTCTTCTGTCTGACATATATCATTATGGCATATCTGGTTACATATATCATTGTGTTTCTTTTCTTCTCGAATAATCTTCAGCCTTTTCAAGAGTTAACCTGGATGTCGCTGAAGGAAATAACTACCATTCCAGTCCGGACGTATTTTATGTTTTTTCTGTCACTTATGTTAGCCCAATCAGTTTGCATGATATGTATTATACGATTCAAAAAGAACCAGTTACTTATCTTTTCCCTCGTATTTTTCGCTGTTCTTATTCTTTATGGCTTAGGGATGCATAAACTAATGACAGAAATTGTTAACCCAAAAGGAATTATTATCAGAAACCCAGGACCATTCCTTTCCGTATTAACTCCTGATTTCGGTTATGCTAAAGATATCAATAATCAGTATGTTGATGAGTTCTTTTCGTTCACAAAACTGATTGGAAATTTCAACCGGTGGATTTGGTTTGTTGTATTTGCCATGTTGTATTTATCAGCCTGGTTCAAATTAAAAGAACGTGAATTATAAAAATCATTAAGATGAATTTTTCTGATAATCAATCAATATACCTGCAGATCACTGAGCTCGTGAAGGAACGGATCCTGCTAAGAACCTGGAAGGAAGATGAGAAAATCCCATCTGTCCGCGACCTGGCTGCCGAACTCCAGGTAAATCCAAATACTGTCATGCGGGCTTATGATATTCTGCAACATGAAGGAGTTATTAATAACAAGAGAGGACTCGGGAATTATGTCTCAAAAGATGCAGAGGAGAAGATACTTATCTCAAGGAAAGAGAGATTCCTTCAATCTGAACTTCCTGCATTTTTCAGAAACCTGTCTCTGTTGAATATAGGATTCGATGAGATGGAGCTCTTGTATAAAAAATTCACTGAAGAAAATCATAAGCATTAAAATATTTCAGAATATGAAAAAGAGCAATATTCTAATAATCAGCGCTACTCTAATTGCATTAATCTGGACGATCCTTATTGGCTGGTTTGCATCTGCAGCCATCATTAATTATCTTAACGGAAAAGATCCTTATTATGCCCGGTCATTCAGGAAGATTATGGAATCTCATAAGAAAACCTTTATCACGCCTTCCCAGGAGGTTTTGCTTTCCGGTGAAGGAGGTGCCACTGTTGATGTAGTACCAGGGAAAGAATTGACCGTCATATATAATAGCTATATATGGGATGTTACCTATACCACACAAAAAGGCGGAATGGGAATAATCAGGTTTAAAAAACTCAGGAATTTTGATTCTCCGATTACAGTGACTTTCCCTAAGGTGTCCAAGCTTTCTTTTTATAATTTCTCGGGGGTCAAAGTATCGGACCTTGACCTTCAGAAACTTCATATTCAAGGCAACAGAATTTCAAATTTCACTGCTGACAGTTGCAAAACCGGTAGCCTGACACTGAATTTTCCTGGTTATGTCGACCACCAGGACATCTGTATAAAACAATCCAATAAAATAGATACGCTTATCGCATCAATCTTTGGCTCGGGAAAATTTAAACTAGAGACAACAGGGATATCTAAAAATCAGATTTCCCTTCAGAATTCTATCAATTTGGAAGCGACATCCGATCAGATGAAGAAGATTTTTAAATGAGGAATGCATGTCTTGTCAGGAAAGATTCATTGCACAACACTTCTAACCCGAATTCAGATCATTTTCCTTTCTTCCATAATTTTAATAATCGTATTGACAATCTGGTCGTTAGAGAGGGTTTTGCAATTAAATAAAACATTAAACAAACCGAGTTCAAGCTTATGACCGAGGAATGATTCGATCAATGCAGTCCGCTTAAAGTCAGTTTCAATGGCTACCTTCTTTGCTTCGTCCAGTGTCAGTTCTTTATGCTCGCTCACACATTGAACTCTCCACTCCAACGGCGCATGTAACCTGATGTGAAGGGAACCCGGCCTGCCTTGAGTAATAGCGACACTTCCACGCCCCACGATGATCACATAACCTCTCCCTGTGAATGACTGGATAACATCCCGGATTGTTTTTCTTATTTTCAGAGTGCTCTTATAGTTAGCGGAGAAGGAGGAAAAGAGGTCATCCATCATACCTATCCGGTCCATGCTGAATAGGTGTTGAATCTTAGAAGGTTCCAATTCAAGTTCTTTTGCGGCTTGTTCAACGATTTCCTTGTTGATATAGTGCCATTTGCCTTTCTGGCTGCTGGGCCTGTGGTTGAGTTCGTCAGTCAGCATCCTCGAGATGAGTTTTGACGGACATCCGAACTCTCTTGAGATCGTAACAAAGGGCAATGGTTTGCCTATTTCAGGATAATAGGGTTCCCGAAAGCTGGTTTCCATGTATTTAAGCAGTAGATTTTCCATTTTGAAGCCATTTGTTACATCGTATTCAAATTTATGAAAAAGAACATTAAAAAGCAAATTATTTGGATGCTTTTCCTAATAGAAAAGCACTCAACCTGTGGCTGGGAATACAGCATTCAAAGATGAATTCTGTAAATCAGTTCAAGCTGTAGCTAATAAAATATATATTCAAGATCTTTATTTTCAAAAGTGATTCGTATTGTGACAATTTTGTAATTTTATATGGGTTAAAGTTTAAATTGTCCTCATGAGAAAGATATTTATCCTCGTTATTTACATAGTTTTTTCTTTTGCAGCAAACGCTCAGAATCCTGAATTGAATACTCAAAAAGCGGATCATGCAATGTCTACGCTAAGAACAGGATTGCGGAGATAACGGGGAAGAAATGATGTTGTGCTTTTTAATATTGTTCAAATGAAAAGATATATCTTCATTCTTTTAGTTCTTCTTTTCTGTTTCTCATGTAAAAAGAAAGAACAGAATCAAACTCAATATAGTTGTGATTCGTTTCCGGCTTCCTATCGTGAACCCATTGTGCAGGGAATGAAGGGGTTTTTCTTCAAACCCAATTCATACTGGATATATAAAAATGATTCACTTAATCAATATGATAGTGTTGTAATAGAAAATGCTGAGGCTGGCTGTGAAGTCGTTGGATGGTTTCTGGGTGAGTTCGTACCAAGCGATTATTATATTATGAACTACAAAAGTTTTCCGTCAGGCAAAACATACTATGACTGCATTGAAGAATCCTCGATGATGAGGAACTATCATCCTAATGATCCTCATTGGTATTACGGATGGCAGTTATTCTATTACGACACCACCTATTACATTAATTCGTTGAAAGTTGGAGATCATACTTTTTATCATCTTCAGAAATCCTCTTCAGGCGGGGCCTGGAATAATAATGGTGAAGACTGGACTGTTTATACTGCATTGGATACCGGAATAGTACAAAAGATTTCAAATTCCGTCGTATGGAATCTTGTCCGCTGGAAAATAAATAAATAGTGTTACAACTACATTGACTCGTAAGAGAAGATGATTGACTCTATAATCAGGCCAGGATCAATAACATCAGGATAAGTTTCATTCAGGATTCAAAATAAAAAAGGGTTGTTTCTTTTGCAGAAACAATCCCCTTAGAATTTTAGTAAGGATTATTTGTTGAGTTTTAAGACAATGCCAATATTTGCGTAGGTCACATTATAGCCGAACTCGCCAGTAAGTCCTATAATAGTGTTAAAGAAGTAGGAGGCTCCCACAAACACTCCGACATAAGGGAAAATAAGACTATGTTTCCCTCCGCCCACATATGTCCAATCTAATCCGCCATGTGATCCAGTATGAGTATAATTATCTAATCCAAATCCGAGGGGAATTCCCCCGAAGACATCCAGTCCCTTAACATTAAAACCATAGTGATAAGCTCCCCGTGCCCCTAAGAAAAGATTTCCCCAACGTTCTTTCAGCTTATAATCCAGAAAACTCCAACTCCTCCAGGAGAAAGATAATCCGAAATCGCCACCCAGTGTAATAACACCCGGTCCCACTTTCCACATTCCTTTTTCAAACGACAGTTTTCCACCAATACCCAGACCATAACCATTACCAAAAGGATGAGTACATGGGCCAATCCCCAGGTTGAGTATCCAGGTATCCTTGTCAACGGGGTTGACAGGGGGTTGAGCTTTGGATGCAGGCAGCGCCAGGAGGAATGCTGCCAGAATCATAATGAGAAAAGCAGTTCTTTTTTTCATGTGAATGAGTTTTTTAAGTTTGACTATAAAAAATTTAAGTACAAGACTTCACAATAGAAACTCGATGAGGGCACTTTTAAGTTGTTCCAGATAATCTGTAGTTAGAAACAAAATTAATTTATTTTATTCAAAATTATTCATATTTTTTTTATTTTAAATTCATAGAATGAAAAAGAATAAAATTTTGCAGATTCTTTATACATCAAACATTTGAAAATTCAGCCCGAATGCCTTTTTGTAATCAGCTCATTGAATTTTCTATGTATTGAAACAGAGTAGGCAGTTTTCAATTTCATGTGATAATTTAAGAATCTCTATCAAAGATTCTTGAATTTCATTTTACATGAAAGTCGATTTGTTCAAAATATCACGAATTGATTACAGGTTTAAATTCTGGTAATAGATGGCAAGGGATAAACATTGTCATTATTGTCAGATGTTTTTTATCTCCCTTTTCTTCATAATAAAATCG
>JBEKQA010000015.1:0-31964 GCA_049520195.1 Bacteroidales bacterium | reverse complement strand
ATTACAACAATGAACACCCGCATGACAGCTTAGGGAATATGAGCCCAATTGAATTTATGAAAAATAAAAATCAAATGAAAATTGCCTAATTTTACATTGTAGGAAAAACGGGGTACTTACAAGTGTATTTTCATATAATGTTTCCTTTCTTTTTCCATATTGTATAAGAGGAAAGAAAGAAAGTTTTAAAAAGTTTTCGGTTTATTAAAATGTTTGAAAGGTAGCGTCAAATATAGGGCTTACGCTGAGGTAGAAAAAACAATGTGATAAAAGATAATGGTTGATTGAAAGGATCGACACCGGAGTTATGTTTCCCACGAGTTATTTGTGGCTCATAAGATGGTTGTGGAAGAAATCTTAATGATGCTTCATATAGTTGTACAGTTTGTGGTGGGGTTGGTAGTATTTGGATTAACAAAATAGAATCATATAAAGTAGTTCACAAGTATTCGTTAAAGATACTTGTTGAGAAATTCCAAGACTCTTGCTTTATATTCTTCGGGATAAATAACGAATGAATCAGTATGATTGCCTCCCTCATTAATCCATATGTATTTTGTAGTAGTTATAGCGTTTATTAATCGTTCTGAGCTATATTTAGGTACCATATAATCATTTTCTCCTCTCACGATCATTATTGGAGTGTTTTTAATGTCCCCGATATATTTATAAGGTTTTGAATGATAAAATTTTCCAAGACTCATAATTTTTGTTCCAATTGTAAAAAACATTACTCCAATAAGGTATCCGACAATTTTTCCAAAGCGATTTTGTAACATAAATAAACCTGTATCATAAGAATTTGCATAAGCCCCTTCAAGAACAATAGCTTTAAAAATTGATTTTTCAGAAGAAGCAGCTGCATAAACCAAACCACCAGAACCAAGTGAAAATCCAAGTGCACCCAACTTATCGATATTAATATTGGGCTTTGTTTTCAGATACTCTACACAGGATAATAAATCAATAGCTTCGCCTTTACCAAATGTTATTAAACCAGTGTCACTCTCCCCATGAGATCGCTGGTCGTAAATAATTACATGGAAACCATTGTCTACAAATAGCTTAGCATGATTTATTAATCTTTCTCTATTTCGATGCCATCCATGAAGGAGAATTAAGGTTCTATTTGTTAGATTTGCATTACTTATTAAAAACCACCCTTTTAACTTTAACCCTTGACTTGTCTTGAATTCAATGTTTTCATATAAATATCCTTCGATACAAGCTTTATCAGGTACCTTTCTTTTAAATACATCATTATAACCAAGAAATCGCCCAAGTACCAATAATACAATTAAATAGATAGAAAAAATAATTGTAATGATAATAATAAGTAGATGCATAAAGAAAAGAAATTAATGATTAAGTTTCATCATATAAAATACCACGACCATAATTGCTTACGATCGAATTTGTCAATTGTTTATAGTATTCATGTATCTCTGGTTTAGTATTTAGAAGTTGCTTATTTATATTTAATCTACTAAAAAGATTCCAATTAGGATTGTGGGAGAACCCATACTGTATATGGGCAATATCTATTATCTCTGGGTCATTAAGGATCATTAAGAATGTCCTGACAGTCCTTTTAATAAATTCCTCAGACTTACTCGATAAAACCAAATCCATAAGGACTAATCCGGATATTTTCATAATTGTAGTATCAACAGCAGTCCCCACCATTATCCATATACCATAACTTACTTCCCATAATTCTTTTGGATTTGGGAAACTCCCAGTTGATTTTACTTGATCCCATAAATCTCGATAAATTTCATCGGATTGAAGAATACTGTCAAATTGGTCTTGAAATAAAGAGCGTAAATTAGATAAAGCAGTCAATCCTTTCTCTAAATGGATCTGGTGCCATTTTATTTTAAATGAGGGATTTATAAGTGTAAAAATTGAATATTCACTAAATCCTTGATAACCTACTTTTTCAATCGCCCAAATGATTATTTCAATTGAAGTAGAATTGTTAATGCAAGAGTGGTGACAATATTTTTCTACAAAAAATGATTTGTTTTCTAAACCTTTAACTCTTAACAAATAAGCATCAAGATAAAAAACACCAAAAAATAAAAACTGAATAGTTGTGTACAAGAGTATTTTATCATCTTGTGAAACTTTGTGTACATCAGGATTTGTAATCGAGTCAAGATTTGTGAATTCTTCTAATATGTCAAAAACAAAATCAATTAATGGAATCAACCGCTCTTCGTCTATTTCTTTTTTATTCAGAAGTCGCGAGATTAATCCATAAATCATAGCATGCAAGACATTTGATCTTACTTGTAGGGATAACCCGGAATTATTATAAATATCTTGTAGGAAATCAAGATGTGTTTCTGGTTTTAAATACACTTGACATGTTAAGACACTTCTTGATGAAAAATAAACTGATGGATTGTCCCAACTTATTAGCTTGATCACTTTCTCTTTATATAGAGTCAAATCGTCCAAGTTTATAAGACTTCCAACATCTAATAATGCTCTTTTAGCATTTTTATCAAAGAAAATGTTTCTGAAAATATTTTCATCCTTCATTATTCTGGAAAGATATAATGAAAATATTTCTATAAAGACTTGAGCTGCCTTTTCCGAGACGATTGTTATAATAGCACTTTTAGTAGAATCAGGGATCAGTCCCGGAATCTTTTTAACAAGATCCTTTGAAATTTCTATTAGCGGTTTTAATGATGAAGGATCATCAATCACATGAACTCCCATGTTTATTGAAATGGAAAGAAAGGCAGAAAGTACATTATAACTAATTTTTGGATTTTTAAGATAGATTCTTGATACTAATTTTTTTATAATTTGGTATCCATCATTGACATTACCATCGAGTCTTGCTTTATTCCATCGTTCATAAATGTAAAGAGCTGCTATATCTCGAAGAAGTTGATCATAGTATAAAGTAAGTTCAATGAGTTTCTCGTCTAATTTGAGCTGATAAGAGGCTTGTACAGCTAACAATTTTGGTTCTGTTTCAACCTGCGTACTTAATTCATTAATAATATTATCAACCAAGTTCCTATTACCACTTTGATAAATTGTCTGAATGACATCACATAGAAATTGTCGACTATCAGGGCGATTTAATTGGGCAATCTTAATTATCAAAGATATGTCAGAGGTTTTATTAATTATAGAAAAACATACCGCCAACTCTACAGCACCTCTAAGCTGAGAAAACATTTTGACCTGAGCAATTTCAAGTTGTTTAAGAATGCCAACTTCACTAAGGTTGGCAATAATGAGATCAGCTAATAAAAATTCAAAAACTCTTTCATAAGTAACAAAGACAACATCGATTCTTTGCAGCAATCCCTCAACAATTTTTTTTTGACTTAAAAGTCCAACATCCAATAAATGAGCGAAGTGGTCTTGTGATTGAATTGGAACTATAAATTCACCAATTTCTATATCTTTCTTTAAAATGGAAAGTTGAATTTCCCTGACAGCATTATCATACATCAACTTTATTGTTCGATGCAAAATTTTATACTCAATACTTTCAAGTTCATCTTCTCCCAAACACTTAATAATGTATTTTGAAAAAACCTCATGGAGTATTAATGAATTTGGTAATTCTTGTCCTTCATAGGATTCAGCAGCTAATTTTAGGAATAGTGGTTGTGATAAGAAATGTCTAACTTGTTCAGTTAGTTCATCAAATGAAGATTTAAGAGTGTATGCCTCTTTATATAAGTTATAAACTTCTTCACATTCATGCTCACTAAACACATCGATGTTGACAAAACTATTTGGGCCGGCTGTATGAAATTCTTTTTCAATCGGAATTGTTAAATTTCTCCTGATCACATTCCAAATAGGTATACGACAAGTTATAAGTACCTTAATATTAGTTGTTTCTATTCTATTAAGAAACTCTGAAATACTAATTAATAGATTCTCTTTCTCTGTATATTCATTAATGGCATCAAAAATGAGAAGAATCCTATTCTCTGGAAGATTATTAGAAATAGTCGCGCATAAATCAGTTAACTTACAATCAAAACCAAGTGAATTTGCAACAAATGAATTTAGATCATTAAATTGATTCATTTTAAGGCATGCAGAATCTTGTAACCAAATGTTCAAATTCTTTTGAGGATTCTTTACAAGGTCACATATAAAAACACTCTTTCCAGTTCCAGTTTTTCCTGTTATGACCATTAAAGTCCGATCACCATTAACAAATTCTTTGAAATGGTTAGCTTATTATGCTCTTCGAATGAATGAATTATATTTGGTAGATTGGGCTCTTTGTATGGTTTATCATCATGAATTATCTTTTCACTTTTAATTTCTTCTTTTTCATGAATTTTCAATTCAGAATTTCGAGTTTCAGATAATTGACTTTCTAGATTCTTTAGACTTTTTGATTCTTGATCCTTCTTATAACTTTTATGAGCTATATAAGTCTGATAAATTACAAAGGGGACAACGATGACTGTCCCAAAGATTCCAAGAAAAGTCAAAAAATCCATTTTATTCAGGATTAAAGAAAATTAGAAGAGATGAACAAATAGAGGAAACTCTATTTACTTAACCCCACTATAAAAAAAAGTACTCAATTGAAGTCAACCACTTTCTTCTTCGGAGAAATATATTGCAATAATAGTTATTGTTTGGTTATCTCGCAAATAGTAAATGAATACTGAAAAAAATCGTTTTGTCAACCAAGTAAGTATCAAAAATCCAACCAAGGAGGGTTAAGAGGAAAAATATTCAAATGAATTATATGTAAATCACTATCAGGATTTTATTGTTTGACACAACACTTAAGCCAGTAGTTCTTATACCTTCTTGATTTCCAATATCGTTTTCAATGCAGTATTGGCATAGTTGAACTTGAAACACCAATCTTTACAGTACTTTTTGAGTTCTGGTTTAATGTAACGGTCAAAGGAGTAAGTATAACGGAAATACGCCTGAGTCTTTCCCAAGTAAAGTTCGATATATTCGGATAAATCGAACTTCTTGTATTCTTCCATTAGTGTTTCAATTTCCTTTCTTGCCAATTCTTCGGTTTCGGCAGAGTAGGGTTTATCAGTGATATTTTGAAGCCCATCAGGGATTTTATAATGTTTCTTGGTCTTTGTACCTTTTGGTAGATTGATACCTTTCACGAGATGCTCAAACCTTTCCTTGTCATAAACAAGTTCACTGTACCTCTCTAAATGAATCTTCTTCTCCTTCAGTTCTTTATTCAATGCTTGTAAATCCTTTTTATTGAAGTATAATTCCCGACCCCGTTTAAAATAATTGGTGAATCCCAATTTCTCAATTAGGAACTTTCCCGGACGATAAGGAGCAGTTCGAATAACTTTATCAATTTCATCGTCAGGAATCCATTCTCCCCTTTCAATGGTTAACTTCTGGAACTCTTTGGCAGCTTTGGATATGGCCTCCTTCGAGAATTTTTCACTTGCTGGCAAGTCGGATGTACCAATCAACTTTGAAAGCAACTTCCGGATTTGTTTTATTTCATCCAATACTTTTTCTTCCATCTTGAATTATTTTGAGAGTCTGACAATCAAAATCGGGATTTCCCTCTGTTTCCTTGGTTACCTTCAAGATATTCATTCAGGTATTCACCACCACTCTTGTGTCTTGTTTTTTCAAGAAATTCATCGATTTCTTGTTTTTTGAATAGTATTCTTCCACCTATTTTGTAAAAGGGTATTTTACTACCTCGAAGGTGGGTTATTGCTCCAACCGATAATCCGAGATGTTGAGCAAGTTGTTTTGAAGTTACCCATGTTGGTGATATAACAACTGGGGGTTTGTCAATCCGTTGAATCAGGCCTTCAATCTTATTCTCAATAGCTTCCAGCCTTTTCTCTATTGCTTCAAAAGGATTTTCCATAATTGATAAAGGTTAAAGTTCACCATAAAATTATGGAGAAAATCGTCTGGATTCAAATCAAAAACCTGTATAAATTACCAAATTATTTTGATTACAGTCTTGGAAGCAGCGAATAATACTTAATGAAATATCTCGGAGAAGGTATTACTGAAATATTTGGAAAAAATTCTGACCTTTACCATTAAATTTTGAAATTTGTACCAACTCAAAATCACTTTAAACGGTATCAAGCCTCCTATCTGGAGAAGATTATCAGTATCTTGATGTACTTGATATTCAATTCATTCACTTGAATTTAAATTTGACTTTACCTTGGGAACAGTAACCGTAATAATAATAGTAATTGTACTTATCGCTTTTGGATTTGAGTCTAATAGAGGTGTGATAAGTACAAAAAAGTCTCACCAAAAACCAATCCATAAGCCGGCCGTTCAACCTCCACCCGTTCACCCCCCACAGATTCAACCAACCCCTATAAAATCACCATATGAGGAACATTTTTCTAATTGGAAAGAGCAAACCATAAAACAACTCGACGATTCAATGAGTTTGAGTGATTTGTTGATTGAAAAAAATGTGGTCGAAATTGTATACATAGATTTACTTTCTTGTTTTGAGTGGGAATTTAAGCGGTTTAAAATACTATTAAGAGATAGTTATGAATGTAAAGATTGTCAAGTTAGAGATGAAAGAAATCATGTACATCACCTGCATTACATAAAGGATGAATTACCTTGGGAAATTGAAGATTCTGGATTGATAACACTATGTTATCAATGTCATAAAAAAAGGCACGAGTCTACTGATTATCAGGTATTCGCTAGAATAAATAAAAAGTTGATTCAAGCATCCAGTGGAAGAATTTATTGTAATAGATGTGGCGGTATCGGTTATATTCCCAAGTATAATCATGTTCAAAATGGAATTTGTTTTAGCTGTTGGGGTAATCTAATCAGCAAAAGTGTATTTAGTAAAGTTCTTAGTGAGACACATGATAATATAAACAATTATAATGATAGTTTCAAGAGGACGGGATATTTGTCATTCATGAACCAATTGACTGTAAGTGATTTTGTCAATAAAGTCCCCAATTATCAGAGTTATGTGAAGCTACCAGATATTGATTTACCTTTTTAGGACAGAAGATTAAGGGATGTCAATGGCCTTCAATTTGTTGTCTAAGGTATATTCAAATTCCTCTAAAATCTCATAGTAGGTCGAATGGAACTTTTCTCGCAGCGTTCCTTTGATTAAATTACTCCTTCCGATTGGAGGTAAATTATCCGGCCAATTTAGAGTTTCCTTATAGAGATTGAAATTTAGATACAACCAATCCCTTTCATCAAAATCATCAGAACTTAATTCTGAAAGAGCTTTTAAATATGGGCTTTCGTCATAATTCGTGTACATTGTCATTTTAGTATTATTGATGCGTTGTAAATGTTCTATGAATTACTTCATTTGGCTTACAGTTTCATCCAATAGGCTTCACCAACAGTACTTTATTTAGAAACGAAGTCATTGACCAAATCGATTAATTGGGGAATAACGATTTTTACTCCTTCACGAAAAGTACCTTCATCTTCGTTATAGGCTGGATTTTCAATCGAACCTACAATATCTGAGACACCTCGAAGAATCAATAATTTAGTTCCATTTTTCTTACAAATCCAAGAGATTGACCCAGATTCCCAATCACCAACAACTGCCTTGTATTTCTCATAAAGTTCAGATAATCGTTCTGGGTGTAAATCTTGATCTCCAGTGACCATCACCTTCTTTTGTAGTTTTAATATGGTTTTATTCTTTAACCATGACAAGTCGATGTTTGTAGTGTGGTATTTAACACTTTTCCCAACAGTACCAATAAAATCAATGAGGTCATAAACAACCGTCTTTTTTATAAGTACAGGCTGATATAAGTCGATTTTCCCATAGAATCCACCACAAGTACCAATGTTGATAATCAACTCAGGTTTCCATCTATCGATTACATATTGGGTGGCTCCAGCAGATCCAATCTTTCCCCAACCCGATTTGAACCATATTACTTCTTTCTTCACAGTTTTCCTCATTGGATGAAAGAACCAATTTCCATAAGGTGAAACTTCTAATTTTTCATCTTTAAATTGTTTTCGAACAACTTTCCATTCGAAATCAGAACATACAAGGATGACAATTTTATCCATATGGAAATTTTTTAAACTATTTTACGGTTGATGGTGCAAGTTAATCAATCCTTTATTATCTTTGTGTCAACATCAAGATTCCTTTAATGGAAACCAACCGAGTGGGGACACCACGGTGGTAAAACGATGTGGATCGTAAGGTCAAAAATGTTCCACAACATTCCTTCCTTCAATTTCCACTGAGTTTTCCTGATGTAATGATGTTAAACCCAAAACATTTATTACTATGGAAACCAAAGACAATTCAACAAATCAAAAAAAATTACTTTCACATCATTGGGATCTAAACTATGATGGTTACCAAGACCAAATCTCATTCAACTGGAAAAACAATAAAATTCGGATTGAAATTCATTCCATTTGCAATCCTCCGGGTAGGGACAAGTGTATCAAATTTGAATTTTTTATCAATGGTGAATATACATTGTTTAAGTTCTTATACAACTGCTATGGTTGTGGAATCAGAGGAAAAACACCAGAACTCAAAAATGAAGATTACCGATTAACTTTTAAAGCTTCTTCGCATTTCTTTGAGGTCTATGAAGAAACGATTAAACAGGATGACAATCAAAAAATACCGCTTGATAAATTTCATGACCAGAGAAAAGATACTTGGATTCCTGTTTTTAATAATTACAGGTCAGGAACGAGGTATGATACGCCCTTTGCAGACTATCAAATACTTCTTTGGATAAAAAAGGTTTTTAACTACCAGTATTCATCAGATATTTTATTATTCAAATATGAAGTGTTCTCCAACATCTTATCCATCCTCTCTCATAAAGTCGGAAATTTTACCTGTCATAAGATATTCGACCACTGTAAACCCATCGGATGTGGGGTATATTCCTCCATTGGTTGTGAAATCTCAGATGTGAAAGGATGTCATCGAACTTATTATTGGGGAAGAGAAGGCTCAGAAGAACAACCAATATGTGATATCATTAAATTTTTTCTGTCTTTAAGGTGTTACAATGATTGGAAGGACTACGACCAGTTTCAGGAATTATGCAAGTCATATGGGGTATCAGATTCGGAGATAGAAAAATCACTTACAACGGAAATTTCAGATTTAGGGATACTCAAAGACTTATCCTAATCACAATTAGGTTTCGAGTGCCTTATTAATCTGGTCAAGGATTGAATTAGCGTCTTCAGTTTCCCATTTTCCGATATCAGAAGTCAAGTTATAAAAAGCCTTATCCCTTTCTTTGATTTCTAATGTGACCAAAAGTAACAGTTCAACCCCGACCTGAAAAAAATCTATTGGATTCATCTTGCCAAATGAACCTTTCATCATGTTTATAAAATCATCTGTGAAAAGGGTGATAAAAATTTTTGAAGGTTCAACGGTCATCTGGGAATTCATCTTCCTTGATTGAGTAATATGGTCAATCTTGTCTTTCATTATTGGAAGAACACTTAGAAAAGTGTCTTTGAGTTGGATAAGGGATGGGTCAACTTCAGGTATTAACTTCGGAATTGAATACCGTTTTGATAAATTTGAATTATCCCAGTGATGGAAGATGTATAAGGCACTAAGGAAAGGCCATTCCATATCCACAAAATCTCCAGATTTTTCAAAATCTTGTTTTGTGTTGTTCCAAATATTAAAACACAAAGTGCCGATTAATGTTTCCCAGTTATTCATAGAAGTTCCGGTTAAATAAAATCGGAAGTTAAAGATATTTTGAATTTGAAGGTGAATACTGACCAAAATTGTCTCCGAATTGTCTCATAAACTGGGTAAAACACAGGTAATCTGAATGACCATTTGGGATGGGTGTTTCAAAGGGGTATCTGGGTAAGTGATTTATATTCAAATGAATAACACATAAATCCATTTAAATTGAATCCAACTGAATGATATTCAAACAGTTCTGCCGGGGAGACCCCGTTCGAATGTAATGTGCAAAGTGCAAAATGTAATTAATTTGCACTTTGCACATTTCGTTTTACACCTTACACTTTTTACTTTTACGTCTGACCTTGCCTGAAATAGGTTGACTTTTTTAAATTAAGAATCAATCACTTGTGACTTTGACACTAATTCTGGTTTCAATTCACGGAGAAATATGTGCCTGGTAATTTGCACGCAAGCGAGAAACCAATCCAATTGAATATTAATAGAATATCACATATATCAAGCTTATTTATAGCGGATTCCCTTATTTATTATTACGGGTTGCCGCAATTGGGGAGTTACAAATTAGTAGGACAGGCCACGACATATCCTTCCACTTAAATCTGAGATTCATCATTATATGATCATTATTTCATCAATATAGATTGCTTATAACCAAAACGAATGATAAACGAAGAAAGAACGAACAAAGACTTAGGTTTTGGTATGGGAACGATTTAGGATTGCCGTGGAAAGGGAAAGGATATTGAATATTGATCAACGAATTTTGAAGTCAGAATGGAATCTTGATCAACTTTTGCCTTCCGGAAGGCAGGAATTAAGAATCAGGAGCATAATTTTACTCAAAATTATTCCGGCTGAACATACCTCACCCAGGCCAGCTAATTGACTTTCAAAGAAATAATATTGGAAATTCACCTGAATGTACGCGTTTCGCGTCATGCGTTACGCGTCACGACCCCCGCTATGTCCCGCCCACATCAATCTCTGCTTGCACAACATTCCCGGGCAAATCAGAGACATGTACCAAAACCCGGCAAGACTTATAATCAGCATTCTCGACCGTTGTCTTATAATCCCACTCCCTTCCTCCTGAGAATGGCTTTGCAACGGCAGTCCCTTTCTCAATCACCAGCCCCATCTTATTCATTATCACCACACTAACCGACTTGACACTGTACTTGTCCCATGCCCTGATTCCTATCTTATTCCCCTGAACTCCAATATATCCACCTATATCAATAGCCTCCACCTTCGGCTTTAACATACAATCTGAAACAGCTGCATTGTACGCACTCTGATTACTTTTCTTCCTTTTCCTATAAAATTCATGCCTCTCCGGATCTTTATTAGCAGCTTTGCCAAAAATGACAGCCTTTCTGAATCTGTCCTGATTCGCCAGCTGTGCCGGGCTCCTAACCACTTTAGAGCAATCCTGCCGCTTTGACATGACCGACCTCCCACCAAACCACCTGAGTACAATATCACCTACCCTTCCATGGTAGTTCTTGGTTATCACATTATTAAAAGATACAGCCATCGTATGGGGATTTTAGAAGAGTCCATAAAGGTAATACATAAAATTAACTATACAACTTTATCCAATAATTATTTCAAGGCTATTCTAATATTTTAAGTCGCTGTCGTACGTTTGTAACGCATGACACCGTGAACCCCACACCCAATTCGGAATTCAAAATTCGTTGATCGATATTCGATTAATCAAATCCATGTCCCCCGCCAGCAGAGAGATTTCTGTTGCTTCCGGTAGGAAGATCAATTACCTGGTCGCTAATACCCATAAACCTCTTTGTGCTCCCTGATCCTTTTCTTGAAAAATCCATTGAGTAACGGTGTTGGATCCTGGCAAAGATAGACCTGAAGGCCATTTTCACGGAAACAGTCGTTGCTGATCTGCCCGATGAGACGGTATTTGCCAAAAAGCCGCGGGATATCACCCAGATTTTCATCGGAAACAATGAAATTCCTGGTAGTAAGCGAGTCGGGAGCCCAGAAAATATAGCTATCGCTCATGCAAACGGGTGTAGGCAGACCATACTTTTTTCCGTAAAAATCAAATGCACCGGCCTGGCCGTAATTGTTGGCATAAACCGTGCAGGACTCTTTCTCTGCAGGAGTCAATTCATTATAAGCTCCCGAGGCTATTTTCGCCATTTCGTCCCACCCGGTCATATCCATAAAATCCTGGGGTAAAGGATAATATCCATAATTTTCGTTGCGCATTGGAGCATTGGTAATGTACTTTGAAAACCAGGCACAATATATTTTCATAGGTTGCTGTGGCAAAATGAACAATCCAAAGGGAAGGAGCAGCATTCCAAGGATGAAGAAATGGCCACGGCAGCAATTACCGACTTCCTGAGATATTTTTCAAGGATATACTCGCCAATGGCAAACATCATGGGATAAACACCAAGTGTGTAATACGATTTACCCCGGGCAACCAGGAACATCATTATTACCAGAAGCAGTATATATCCGAAGATCCTGAATTTTCTTTCTTTGCTGAAAAAAAGAATGCCGGTCAATCCCGTTCCCCAGATAAGGATGGCACTGAAGTTCATTATAACCTGATCGAGCAGAAAGGTTTTCGGGGAAACATAAACCAGTTGGGTGCGATAAAGTTCCTTCATGTGCGTTGCCACCGCAAGGTTGTGCCTGAGTTGCCAGATAATATTGGGCGACATGATGATCAGAGCGGCAGCGATGGCAAAAAGAAAGTATTTCGACAACAATAGTTTCCTATGTTCACTGATCAATAAAGCTATGAAGGTAGAGAATCCCAGGAACAGCACCGAGTATTTGTTCAGAAAAGCCAGTCCGAAGCTGATTCCAACCCAGATCCAGTAAACAGGGTTTTGTGTCGTGACCAGTTTCAAAAGGAAATAGAGGAACAACATCCAGAAAAAGAGCTCGAAGATCACAGGCATAAACAAGGATGCTGTGCGAAGCATTGCTGTTGAGATAATAGCAGCAAAGCAGGCGAGGAAGACTGCCAATCGTTTGCCGCCAAGTTCCCTTGTGAACAGCGCAATAAGGATGACCATAAAAGCCCCAAACAGAGCTGGAAACAATTTGACAAAGAATGCTTTATATCCGAAAATATGGATTATTATAAATGAAAGAAATGAGATAAAAGGGGGTGTCGAAGCAAAGCCCCAGGAAAGATGGCTACCGAAAGAAATATATAGCATCTCGTCCCGGTGCAGTTCGTAATTTGAGCAGGTAGCAAGATGGATCAGCAGCATAAATGCTGCGAGGCTCAGGGTCAATATCCAGAATGACCTGTTCTTCATGGTATTTTATTGGTACTATCTCCTCACCGGCTGAATTTTCAAACGCTGAGCAGAATTTGTAATTCTGCGAAATTATCCCCACTCCGGCTGAAACTCTGATCTTATTCCATCATCCCTGGTGGACTGGACAAGGGAGCCCTCATCAGCTTGTATGCAGATATAAGTTAACGGCTCAGCATCGTCGGCTTTGAGACACCTCTGGCATGACGGAGAAACCCGGACTGCAGTTCCTTCTTTCACCGGGATTATTTCGCCATCCAGCCAGAATAGACCTTTACCGCCAATAAAGAGGTAGATCTCTTCATTCCGTTTGTGGGAATGTATAAATGCCCCGGCTTTCCCGGCAGCCATACGGGTGAATGAAACCTCAGCGCCTGTAAGGCCAAGACTGTCTTTCAACATAACCCGGGTAATGCTTTCCATTGTCCCGATTTCTGTTGTGGCATATTTCTTTTGCTGTTCCATATTGATACTTTGATTTAATGAATTAACTGATAATCAAGATTCTTTTTTATTTTCCCGTCTTGAAACCCAAGCCCAAATTTAACGTAATTTGGCGAATGAACAAGGTCAAAGTGTGAATCTGATAATATATAAAATTTTATAAACGGCAAGAATAGTTATATCAAGGTTAAACTTGAGTTAAAATATAGTTAAGTAAGTTAGAATGAATAAATTACATTATACATTTGTTAGAAATATTGATGTTAAGTATCACGTATCATTTAGTTCGTTAACTGAAAACTATTCCGGGACATTGTCATTTATCATATTCGTAATCAAATCATTAAAGAGTCTTGTATGAAACATCCTTTTCTTTATTTTGCTATTCTTGTCTTAATGTGCTGGATGAATGAAATCCCTGTTTCCAATGCACAAGATTCAGGTGAACTGAAAATCGATCCGTCATTATTGATATCTCTCAAGGAATGCCGGAATATATCTGAAAGCATTGGCGATCAGCTGTTTCCTGGATGGATTTTCAAGAGTACGCCAATCCTGTTTTACCGGCCTGATGTTCAGGAATTGTTGATCAACTATCCACATCAACCTGAGGGATTTTCTTTATACACTGGATTTAATCCGCTGAATGACAAGAAAATATATGTCAGGAATGGGACAACGACTATCCCTTATGACGACCAAAATACCTCAAGGGAAATTGACAGTATTCCCGTGCTTGTTGTTTCCGATCCTTTTTCCACAATAAGGAACCAGTTTAACGATATGCTTGGAAGACCAAAGGATATCGCAATGGAATGGCTCAATAAATGGCAGTTTATACCTGATCCCTATTTCAAATTGCAGGTCATATTCCATGAAGCCTTTCATGTTTATCAGCATAAGATGGCACCAGATAAATATGCTGACGAGTCGGCCGTTTCCCAATACCCTCTCCTTGATCCTGAAAATAATGCCCTTTATGTTCTGGAAGGAAATATCCTAAAAGACGCACTCCTTGAAAAAAATCAGGAATTGAGGCTTGAAGCGATAAAGGAATTCGTTGCGGTCCGTTCATACAGACAATCACTGCTAGACAGCAGTTTTGTGGCATATGAGAACCTGAACGAGTACGAGGAAGGTCTTGCCAAATACGTGGAATACAAATTTATGCAGTTGGGAGAGAAGATCAAACCGATCCCCGAGATGAATTATGTTCAGGGGTTTAATGGCTATGAAGGCATTCTGTCCAAAAAATTCCTGGAAGAGATGGATAACATGGTCAATATAGTGGCTGTTAATGATGACCGGTTCGGGAACAAATTCGGTTCAGGGCCACTCCGGTTTAAATTATATGACCTCGGTGCCTGTGAAGCTCTTTTACTTGACGTGATCATGCCTCAATGGAAGGGAAACATCTTTAAACCAAATGTTTATCTCACAGACCTGCTAAAGCAGTCCCTGAAGTTGACCCAGAATGAACTGAAGCAATATCTTGATAAAGCAAAGGCTGGGTATCATTACGATGATGCCTACAGTAATAAAATTGAATTTGAAAAAGAAGGAAAGAAAAAAATCAATGAAAAGATTGAATCAATTATGAAAACAGACAAGACACTCGTGAAAATATCATACAGTAATCTGACTCAAAGTGCAAGAGTCATTAGGTATACGCCTTTCGGGGTTACACAAATCAGCAAGAATTCAGCGATTTATGATATGATCCCGATCCTGGTTTATTTCAAGAAGGATTGCAAGATCGATTTCAAGCAAGCTATTCCTGTCATTGTCGACCAGGACAGAAAACAGATCGTTTTTTCTTCCGCGACTCCGCCTTCAAAATTTGTTTGTGATGAAAAGAATAAATTGGACTTAAATGAGTTTTCGTTTACATATCCTATGGATATTCATGTTGTTAACAACGTCGTTTCCATTCAAATCAAGCCATAAAAGCGAAACTTCTTCTTAACTAATTGTATTTCTGGGAATAACATCACTTCTCTAAAAAATACTTTTTATAACAGATTGATAATTAGCATTTAGCTTGTTTTTTACGCTGTTTGTATATCGATTGTATATCGAGAGTATATCGAAAGTAAACCGTTCCTTCGCTCTTCCTTCGCCCTGGGTTCGCTCAGTTTATACCCAAAGCAAGCCAAAATCGTACATGCTTATAAATCAAAATATATATCAAGAGAATTATATATAGGAAGAGGTCGCATCCTGTCCGTGCGATCATTGGCCAAAATTTAAATTTCCCGGTATGAAGGATGCGTAAATAAGTGTTTGAATATCATTGTTTTAAATCCTTATTTTTTTAGTTTTTTTACTTATACCCAAACAACTTTCCTACTCTACCTGACGTTTTGTGTGTTTTTAATCTTTAATTCTTTTAAATATGTTGCGTATAAATGAAGAAATAAATATCTTTGAGTCCTGCATCGTCCGAAATAAGGTTCATCCAGTAAACAACAATGTCCGTTCTTAGGATATGAGCATAAATCCCGCTGATAACGCACTGATTGAAAAGTTTTTGCTCGGGCAATTATCCGATCCGGAGATCGATGATTTTAATTGCCGCCTTAATTGCGACCGTGAATTTGCCCGTAAATTCAGACTGATCAAGACTTTCCCCGAGATGATGAGTGAAGCTGGAAAGATTGAAATGGACCGGAAACTAAATGAAGCCGTGGAACGGGTCCTCGCAGAGAAAGCTTCCCATTCTCAAAAGAAAAAGCGACTGCTATGGATAGGAGGGGGTGTGGCTGTTTTAGGTGTAATCCTGATTATTCTGCTGCTGGTATATAGACAATCAAAGCAACCAGTTGAGCCGGAGCAGACAAATATGACTGCGCCTCCGGAGAAGGTTGTAACTCAGGCAGTACCGGCAATAAAAAAAGACACTGCGACACCTATCTCAAAGCCCGTAAATACTGAAGAAAAAATAGTTAAGGTATTACCTGCTGAAATATCAACTCCCAAAATAACTGCAGCTATATCTCCTTCAGGTGGTACGACTTACTCCCGAAAAGGAACGATTGTCTTTAAATGGACACAGAAATGCGATACTTTTACCCGCCTTTGTATTTATTCTGAAACAAACGGCAAGCTGATGCTCTGGCGTGGTGTCACTCCAGGACTTCAGGAGTATAAGATCCCCGGAAGCTATCTCCTCCCAGGTAAATTCTTCTGGTATGTCCGGTCAAAAGAAGATAAGCACTCGTTTACAGTAGTGGAATAAAGACTCTTTCGAGCAAGATTCTATTTTGATCCCCACGAATCTCCTCACGATTTAAAATAATATTCTAAGCATATGCCCGTTGTATAAGCAGTTTACCTTATCTATGAGAAAGTTATCGATCATTTTTTTACTTTTCCTTACCAGTATCTTGATAGTACCAGGTTGTAAAAAGGCTAGCATTAATTATACTCCGGTCACTTTAACGGACAAATCAGGAAATATTTTTATTCAGATAGATACTGCTTCCAAAAGTTTTGACGGATACACAGCGAATAAACTTGGGAAAGGTCAGATAAGTGGCGTTTTTAATGATTCCGTAAGGTCATCATTCTACCTTGCCTTGACTACAAGGCCTTACTGGGATACAATTTATCACGCGCCAGATACTACTATTTTCCCAACGCATTATGTAGGTCCGACCCTTCATGTTGCGACGAGTATAGACCTGACAAATTATACCTCCCCTTATCATTTCCTGCTTCTGGGGCTGGATACAAGGGGACTGGATGTCGGAACATTACCAAAGCTCAGCATCGTGGTAACTTTCACTCCTGGTAATTAATAGCTTTTCCCTGTGGGTTTATAATACAAAGTGAGTGATACAATTTGGCACTCTTGCATTTTATCAGGAGACTGTCGATTGGGAAAGCCGTTTCATCCACACCCAGTGAACAATAAAAAGAACGATGCTGATCAGGAGGATAAGGCTGTTAACCATGATACCCCTGATGGAAATATGATTTGCCTGGCTGATCCTGTCGGCTCGGGCAGCCTCATACATGGCTTTCAAGGTTTGATCGTCCGGGATCCAGTTTGATCCAGGTTTCTGTTCATCACCTTTGGATGCTTTCAGGATATCCATCTTATAATTTTCAAAAGAGGCGAGACTTGGAGTACCCGGTTGTATGAACATCCCTCCCGAATGTAATGGATCCCCAAGATCCATGATAGCGGGAATAAGGTTGGCAATGCAGATTATAAAAGTTATAACTGCGACCAGGCACAGGGTGTATCCATAGATCTGTGCCAGTCTGTGCGGCTTTTCCATGTTTGTTTTCTTTATTTGTTATTAAATGAACAAGTAAATATAAAAAGAAAACATGGAAATTCCAAAAAGGAACCGCGCCTGGAAGTCTGATCTGATTGATAACGGCATGCATATTAGATCCATGTTACAATTTATGCCTTATTTTATCCATGGGGAAAGGGCTTCCATGTCCTGGATATACCATGATGATTTTCATATTATTTAAACGTGCAAGGCTATTTTCCAACTCACTTGCATCTTCTATATAGGTGGCAGTATCAGGCTTACCCCTGTTAGTAAAAATGTCCCCCGCAAATAAAATTCCATCATCGCTCAGTACTCCAATGGATCCTTTTGTATGACCGGGTAAATGAATAATGGAAGCATCCAGACCATATTCAGTTAATTTTTGTCCATCTGTAAGATAAAGATCAGGCGTAAAATATTCGAAAGTAAATTTTTTTCTCATTAGTCTTCTTATCTTCATAAAGATCCTGGCACTAAGGGATTTTACCACACGTATCGGATGCACGCCTTTTTCAACCATAGATAAATCATTTTCATGCATGGCAATTTTACAGTGATACTTTTCTCTAAGTTTCACACAGTTACCCGCATGATCGAAGTCGCCATGGGTAATAATGACGAGCTTAAGATTACCAGGAAAGCAACCTGCAGTCTCCAGCTCTTTATTTAACCTGTCCCAATGCATTTCCAATCCCGTATCAATAAGGATAAAGCCATCGGTAACCCTTATCAGGAATGCATTTACAAATGTCATCCCGATAATTCTGATATCTTCAATTTTCATTTGACTGATTTTTATTTTAGTAGATTGATTTTTTTATGTCGGATATTTGTACTGGCTTTTTAAAGTCAATATGAATTCATCACTTTAATTTCCATGAATACAGGCCAGAAGAAAATTCTATCCAAATATCGTGAAAAAGTAGTTGAATAATTGCGATCAACTGAAAAAACTTTCTAACGGAATTTCTTGTTTGTATTTTATGAACAATTATCTTTGTACATCAATAAAAAATTTAAAAATCGCACCATGAAAAAGACAATTTCATTGCTGACTGGCTTATTCCTGATCAGCTCAATCATGTTTTCCCAGACAATCTCAACAGGTAAAGTACCGAAAAGTGCAAAAAAGGCTTTTGCAAAAGAATTTGCCAAGGCTGTAAAGCCGGAGTGGTCTTTATCAGAAGGAAATTATAAAGTTGATTTTTTACTAAATGGTGTTAAGAATGCAGTGTTTTATGATAATAGCGGCGCTTGGCAGGAAAAGGATGTAGCGGTTTCGATCCCAAGGATGCCCAAAGAGATCAAGGCCACAATGACCAAGGAATTTCCTGGATTCAGGACGACAGAAGTCTGGCAGGTCACGACTCCGGATAAAGTGATCAAGTATCACATAGGTGTAATGAAAATGAAAGAAGCCTACGATGTCTATTTCACTCCTGCCGGGGATATTCTTAAAAAAGATCCCAAAGTACAACCTGCCCCTGTGCAGAAGAAAAAAAAATAAGAGGTTCAATATACTTGTTTATTTACCCTTGTTCAGATCTAAGGGGTTGAATAATTGTATTTGTATTTATCCAATTTGACTTATGAAATTTAAATTGTTAAAAGATGAAATGGTATAATTACGTGGCTGCATTTTTTGCCGGAGCATTCTTCGCTAATGTTGTTCCGCATTTTATTCATGGCATTTCCGGTGAAAAATTCCCCACGCCTTTCGCTTCACCACCGGGGGTCGGACTTTCTTCTCCATTGGTTAATGTTCTTTGGGCCTGCCTTAACATGTTTGTGGGATACATCTTGCTACGGGTAAGTAATATATCCGTCAAGAACAAGCTATCACTCATTATTTTCTTCCTGGGTATTCTGACAATATCAGTAATGCTGAGTTTCTCTTTCAATAGGGGGAGTTAAGTTATCACTGGTTAGGTAAAAAGGTGATATGATTAAACCCAGACTGGAGTCAAAAGGAAAGAAAGGTTCCATTAACAGGCAGGAAAGAAAAGGTCAACAAGTCTATACTTCAGCCGGCACACAAGGATTATTGAATAATAAGGTTTTACTTATTGTCATCGTCCTGGCAATTACTTTTATAGCTTTTCTTCCTTCTTTATCCAATCAGTTTATCAAAACATGGGATGATAATGTCTATATAACTGATAATAGCGTCATAACTCATTTGAATTGGGAAAGCATCCGGAGTTTTTTTACCACACAAAAAAATGGCACTTATGTGCCTCTTCCCCTTCTGAGCTGGGCAGTAGAATATAAGCTTTTCGGATTAGCACCGTTTTCTTTTCACTTGGATAACCTGTTATTGCATTTGCTTTGCACCTTACTGGTATTTTATTTTTTTCATTTGCTGCGTTTGCCCCCGGTTTATGCCGCTTTGGGAGCCTTAATTTTCGGTATTCATCCCATGCATGTTGAGTCAGTAGCTTGGGTCACTGAAAGGAAAGATCTTCTGTTCTGCCTGTTTTACCTTGGGAGTCTGATTGCCTATGTAAGATTTATTGTGACTAAGAATAGAAAGTTGATGTTTTTTCTATTAACGTTTTTGCTGTTTGTTCTTTCGCTATTTTCAAAGATCCAGGCAGTTTCACTGCCGTTTTCACTATTATTGATTGATTATTGGTTTGACCGTTCGTTGAAGTTAAAGACACTATATGAAAAGATCCCATTTTTTGCTTTATCACTAATTTTCGGTCTTGCAGGATATTTTATTTTGCAGAATGCAGGAGGTATAGAATCGAAAGATCCTTTTTCAGTTTTTGAAAGGTTGCTATTTGGATTATATTCTCTCAGCACATACATGTTCAAACTGATTCTGCCATTGAATTTGAGTTGTTATTATCCTTATCCTTCAGCCACTGCCAAAGCCCTACCCATATTATACTATCTGAGTCCTCTCTTCCTGGTTGGTATTTCTTATCTTGTTTTTCTATCAGCACGAAAAACAAAAGCAGTTGTCTTCGGAAGCCTTTTTTTCCTGGTCAATGTGATTTTCCTTCTGCAGTTTGTGCGTGCTGGCGAAGCTTTCATGGCTGACCGTTTTACTTATGTCTCATATATCGGACTCATTTTTATTGCAGTTTGGGCTATCAATAAATTAGTTGACCGGAACAAATCCGGCCGGATCATCATTTCTGGGGTTCTGATTGTTATTTCCGCCTTTTTTTTCACGGGCACTTATGCACGCTGTAAAGAGTGGAAAGACAGCATCACCTTGTGGAATGATGTCATAAGTAAGTTTAATAATTCTCCATTAGCATATGACAACCGTGGTATTGCATTTGGTGAATTTGGTCAATGGGACAAGACAATTAGGGATTTTTCGAATGCAATTGTGTTGGATCCTAAATATACCAAGGCCTGGTACGACCGGGGCGTTGCCTATGGAAACCTGGAACGATGGGATCTGGCTACCCCCGATTTTTCGACTGCAATAGCGCTGGACCCGGCATTAACTGATGCTTACTCTGATCGTGGGAATGCTTATAGTAAACTTGGGAAGTGGAAGGAGGCAATCGACGACTTTTCCACTGCCATTAGGATAAACCCGCAGAATGCCTTGGCCTTTTATGACAGAGGAAATGAATATTGCAATCTTGGACAATGGAACAACGCAATAAATGATTACTCAAAAGCGATCGAAATAGAACCAGGCTATTCACTTGCATGGTCTAATCGTGGTGCTGTTTATGGCAATCTCGGACAATTCGAAAAAGCAATTACTGATTTCTCCAAAGCACTGGAAATAGATCCATCCAATATGAAAGCTTACACAAATAGGGAAATTGCTTATAAGAAGTTAGGCCAGGAGAAAAATCCATAATTCCTTTTGTTTTTAATATTTGCCGGAATACGTATTTATTATTTGTAAAATTAATCCTGTTTCATTGTTTTTTGTTATGGAGTCTTTGATAAGCAAGATCGAGATAAAAATGTGCCATTGTATTGGTTGAGTCTATCTTCAGAGCGCTGTATAAATCAGAAAAAGCATTGTCATTTTCACTAAGATAAAATTTGGCGATATCACGATTAAAATAGAATCAATGAAATTTGGATTGAAATTAATTGCCCACCGGAAAATATTATCATGAATTGAAACTATTATCAAATAAAATTCGTAAAGAATAAATTATGCAAGCTTCGGTGCAAAATTCGAAGAATATACGGATATTTGTATAGAATTTAAAATAATGGGTAATTAACTAAATTATGACCATGAAAAGGATATTTGCATTACTTTTTTCGTTGATTCTTATACTCTCCTGTATAAGTGTTTATGCACAGAAAGAAGCAATAAAACCGGAAATAAAGCATCCTGTTTATTTTGATATTTCTCCTCCATTAAGAGATATGCCGGTTCTTTTGCCAAAATCAGATAACTCATGGAAAGTAATTAAGAACTTTATTAATTTCAGAAAAAACAGGAATAAAGAGGCATTTCCTTCGGATTGGACAGATCCTTTGATCCAGCACAAGACCAAAATGACTACTGCTCAGGATTCTACCATATTGAACTTTCTAGGTAATACGAATACACAAGGTTATGATCCCCCTGATACATATGGCGATGTGGGTCCTAATGATTATTTTGCCTTGGTAAATTGTCATTTTTCGATATATGACAAAACAGGGACGTTGCTTGTAGGACCAACAAGTTCAATGACAATGTGGAACGGAATGCCCAATAACACAAATGGTGGAGATGGAGTGGTTCTATATGATGAACAGGCAAACCGATGGTTATTTGCACAGCTTTCCTATCCAAGTGGCGTTACTACTCCTCCCTATTTTGAAATGATAGCTGTATCCCAAACCCCTGATCCGACCGGTAGTTGGTATCGGTGGGAATATACCTTTACTGATTTTCCGGATTATCCGAAATTAGGGGTCTGGCCGGATGGGTATTATATGTCTGTCAATCGTTTTGCTGATACAACGTTGAATTATCTGGGTACTGGACAAGCTGCTTTTGACAGGTCAGCAATGATTGCCGGTGATTCTTCTGCACAGATGGTTTATTTTACATCACCTGATAGTGTTTATTCTTTTCTTCCATCAGATTGTGATAGCACATTTCCTACAGCTGGGACACCTAATTACTTTGTATTTATTAATGATGCACCTGATTTCCTGGGAATCTACAATTTTCATGTGGATTGGAACAACCCATCCAATTCGACCTTTGTGAATTCGGCTCAATTAACGGTCGCTGCCTTTAACGATAATATAAACAATATTCCTCAGAAAGGAACAACAGTACCGGCCGAAGCTCTTTCTGATCGGTTGATGTACAGGTTACAGTTTCGCAAATTCAGTGACCATTGGTCAATGGTGTGCAACCATACAGTAAATGTCGGCAATAATGTTGCGGGAATTCGCTGGTATGAATTGAGAAATACCGCGGGTTCCTGGAATATATATCAGCAGTCAACTTATTCTGCTGATACAAATTGCCGCTGGATGGGAAGCATCGCAATGGATACTGCCGGTAATCTGGCTCTGGGATTTTCTATTTCCAGCAGTAATATGTATCCTTCAATCAAATATACAGGAAGATTATTCAATGATCCTCTAAACGTGATGGACATTTCTGAGAAAGGGATCTTTTACGGTTCAGGATCAAATACTTCAAATGATGCCGGTGGCTATAGCAGGTGGGGAGATTATAGTTCAATGTCGGTAGATCCTTCAGATGGAATGACATTTTGGTATACCCAGCAATATTTAGCCAGCATGGGAACAGACTGGCAGACAAGAATAGCCACTTTCAATTTTGCAAACGTTCTTAATCTCGTTGTAACAGCAAGTCCGGATACAATTTGCGCAGGCGATTCTGTGCAGCTGAATGCTAATGCAACAGGTGGATCAGGATCATACTCTTATTCATGGACGTCTGATCCTCCAGGTTTTATTTCAAATAGTAAAGATCCTGTCGTTACGCCTTTACTAACGACCACATATATTGCTGATGTGAATGATGGTACGAATTCCAGGACAGATTCGGTAACGGTTAGTGTCATTCCGGGACCAACAGCAAATGCTGGAACCAATACCTCTTACCCGGATACAATAACTATGTTTCCATTATCTGGTATTGCGACAAACTACAGTGGTGTGAGGTGGCTGACGGCAGGTGATGGACATTTCAGCAATGATACCCTTCTGACATGTTTCTATTATCCTGGCTCCGGTGATCGAAATAATCTTGGTGTGCTTCTTACTCTTCAGGCGTACCCATTGACTTTTTGTTCTGATACTGCTACTGATACCGTATTTATCAGACTGGCATACCCGCTTGGCGTTGAATCAAGTGAAATGGTTTCATTTAGTGTCAGTATAATCCCGAACCCTGCATCCGGCATTTTTACCCTGGTCGCTCATGGGATTGGCACAAGAGACCTATTGGTAACTATTACAAATATCAATGGAGAAATAATATTTATAGATAAGTACAGATCTCAAGCGAATGACTATTCCAAAATAATAGATTTTACAGGTTTTCCCAAGGGGATATACATGGTTCAAGCCAGAACAGACATTCAGTCGGTCACAAAAAAACTTGTAATTAAGTGATATTTTAATCGATTCATTGACCTGCAGGGATTTTTCATTGTTTCTTTACACGAGGAATGGTTAGGGTAAATTAATCTTCACAATAGTTCATCAGAAATATTGTTACAGCAATTATAATTAGTAATACGCTAGATTATACATAATGCATGTTAATTACGCATTATCAGGGAATATGGTGAAAAATAAATTAAAATAACAAGAGAATTCTATGTTATGTTTAACAAGAAAATAATACCTTTGTTGCATCATTCCGGCTCATGGAACATTTTTAAACCCTTGTCTTTGGTCTGAGGAAATTTATTAAGGTTTTTATAAACAAATCAATAGAAAGATGAAAAGAACCCTGACATTCATTTTTTCATTATCGCTTGTTCTCACAGGCATTAATGTTTTTGCGCAAAAGGATGCATTAAAGCCGGAAGTCATCCATCCTGTATATTTTGATATATCTCCTCCTTTAAGAGATATGGTTAAAATTGCCCCTGAAAAAGCTGATAATTCATTAAAAGTAGTTAAGAATTATTTTAATGTGCTTAAGGACAGGGATAAAACGACTTTTCCATCCGACTGGATTGACCCATCAGTTCAGCATACCCGGTTAAGAATGACACCAACCCAGGATTCCACGATATTGAATTTCCTGGGGAATTATAATACTCAAGGTTATGATCCTCCTGATACATATGGTCAGGTTGGCTTAAATTATTATTTTGCCTTGGTAAATTGTCATTTCTCTATATACGATAAATCTGGAAATTTGGTTATGGGACCCACAAGTAATATGACTGTATGGAGTGGGATGCCAAACAATTATAATGGCGGTGACGGGATTATTAAGTATGATGCCCAAGCAGATCGCTGGATTTTTGCACAGCTCTCTTATAACTCAACTGATAATTGGGAAATGATTGCAGTTTCTCAGACTAACGATCCAACCGGAAGTTGGTACAGATGGGAATATGCTTTTAATAACGTACTTCCAGACTATCCTAAATTTGGAGTTTGGCCTGATGGCTATTATATGGCTGTCAATCGTTTCACGTCGTCTTATATAGGAACTGAACAATGCGTTTTTGACCGTACGGCTATGATTGCGGGTGATGCTACAGCTCAAATGGTTTCTTTCACTTTGCCATCGTCAAATCCCGCCTTTGGATTACTTCCATCAGATTGTGATGGTGCTTTTCCAGCTGTAGGAACTCCGAATTACTATGTTTTTATGGATGCTCCTACTCATTTAGGTGTTTATGAATTTCACGTTGACTGGATAACTCCTTCAAATTCGTCTTTTGGTAACTATCTTCAGATTACGGTCAATACTTATAATAAAAACCTTAGTAATATTCATCAAAAAGGAACAAGTGTACTGGCTGAAGCTTTACCTGACCGGTTAATGTACCGATTGCAATTCCGGCAATTCAGTGACCATTGGTCAATGGTTACCAACCATTCAGTGAATGCTGGGAATGATATTGCAGGTATTCGTTGGTACGAATTAAGAAAAACGGGTAGTAATTCATGGGGGGTATATCAACAGTCAACCTACGCTCCACCCGATAACAATAGCCGTTGGATGGGTAGTATTGCAATGGATTCTTCAGGAAATATCGGACTTGGTTTTTCTATTTCAAGCAGCAACATGTACCCCGCTATAAAATATACTGGAAGATTAAAGAATGACTCCTTAAATACATTGGATCTTCCCGAAAAGGGGATCTATTATGGTTCAGGATCAAATAATTCAAATGATGCCGGGGGCTATAGCAGGTGGGGAGATTATAGTTCAATGACAATTGATCCTTCTGATGGAATGACATTCTGGTATACCCAGCAATATAATACGAGCATGGGTACCGGCTGGAAAACAAGGATAGCAACATTTACTTTTGCAAATCTTTTAAGTATGACTGTTGCTGCTGCACCTGATACAATTTGCCAGGGCGATTCAACTCAATTAAATGCCTTGCCTACGGGTGGCTCCGGAACATATACCTATTCGTGGACCTCTGATCCTGCAGGATTTACGTCTAATATTGCAAATCCTGTCGTAACACCTTCAATCACGACAACCTATATTGTAGCTGTTAATGACAGTTCAACAACAGTGACAGATTCCATTACTGTTACAGTCAACAGCAAACCAACAGCAAACGCAGGCCCTAACGCCTCATACCCCAATACGGTACCCTTATTTCCTGTTTCAGGAACAGCAACATATTATAGTGGTGTAAAATGGATCACAGCCGGTGATGGACTGTTCAATATGGATACGGTTCTTAGTAATGTTTATACACCTGGTACATTAGACAGACATGATGGTGGCGTTCTTCTCTCATTGCTTGCTTATCCTTTAGCTCCTTGTGTTGATACCGTTACAGATACAGTATTTATTAAATTGACATTCCCTCTTGGTGTAACATCTGGAGTCACCGTTCCGTTATCTGTCAACATTGTTCCTAACCCATCTACTGGTCTGTTTAATCTTGTTGTTAATGGGGCTGGTGAGGCAAATCTGGATATTACAGTAATAGATATTGAAGGAAAGACAATATTCATCGATCAGGATATATCACATTCAACAGACTATTCAAAAATGATTGATCTTTCAGCATACCCGAAAGGGGTGTATACATTGAAAGTTCGGACTGATCTTCAGACGATCACAAAAAAGATAGTAATTCAATAATAATTTCTCGTGAAGCCGTCCTTTTGAGACGGCTTCTTTTTTTTAATAACCTGATCTCCTCCTTAACCACATCTGTAAAAAATCATTTTAATTAATTCTTTCCGATTGATAATTGTATTTTTAGACTGTAAAATATTTTATAACAAGTTAAAAATTAGCAATTAGCTATAAAATGATGTTTTTTCTGATGATTCTCTACAGACTTCCCTATAAATAAATTGTTGATTTTCAATCAATTTAACAATCTGCTTGTGTCGTGTCTGCGTCCTGCCTGCGTCAATCATTCGTCCTTCCTTCTTTCTTCCTTAGTTCCAGGTTCGCGCACATTATACCGAAACCGCTCGATACAAGTTCTTTCGAAAATGGCATTGTAAGCTGGGAAATTTTCATATATCCCACAATTAATCAATTGAATATAATATTATTACTAAGACGTTAACAAACAGCAAGTAAAAAAATGATGCCCTAACTTTTGAGACATCCTCTCATATCTTTTTTGTTTAAGGCATTTTACAATAATTTCCCTCGGGAATAGTTAATAGTATCAAAGAATCATATTGATTATTTGACACTATAACATGAAAGGAATGGTTTTTTTATTGTTCTCTATTACTGCCACAGCCTTCCATCTTGATTTTTTTCAAATTAATAGTTAATTTTTCTCCGGATAATGGGATCGATCAATAATTTGAGGGAAAAAGTCAGAGTATTACCATTAATCAGTACCTTTCTCTTTCTGTCAGCATTTTGTCCGTCTCTTAATGCATCAGCACAAACCAAATCAGCAGATACCGTGATGCTATCTCTCAAGGACGCAGAAAAGTTATTTCTTGAAAAAAATTTCGAACTTCTCGTTTCTAAATACCAGATTAATGAAGCCGATGCTGCTATCATTCAGGCAAAATTGTGGGATAACCCAAATTTAAGCATTGAGCAGGGAGTCTATGACCCGGAAAAAAAAGATTGGTTTAATGTTACATCAACTGGTGAAACAGCTGTTATAATTCAACAGCTGATCTATCTTGCCGGGAAAAGAAACAAGAAGATCAATATCGGAAAAGTAAACTCTGAGATTGCCCGATATCAATTCTATGATCTGCAACGAACTTTACGGTATGAATTAAGGACCTCTTTTTTTGAACTATATTTTTTAGAGCAACGGGTCTCTGTTTATGATCGTGAGATCGCAGCCTTTGAGAAACTTGTAAATGCGTACAGCGTTGAATATCAAAAAGGAAATGTTTCATTTAATGATCTTGCTCGTTTGCAGGCTTTACAGTTTGGTTTGGAAAATGAAAGAATAGATGTAATAAAAGATGTGAATGAGAAACAAGGTAATCTTGTTTTGCTGACGGGCGATACTCTTTCACGACCCATAAAACCTTTGGCTGACCTTTCAGCTTATAACAGGATAAATCCGGATTCTCTGAAAGTAGAACAATTAATGATTTCAGGGTTAGCAAATCGATATGATTTAAAAATAGCAGAAGCCCAGATTCAATATGAGAATGCAAATCTTTCTCTGGAGAAAGCAATGAGGATCCCTGATTTGACACTTGGCGCAAGATGGGACAGGGAAGGAAGTTATGTATATAACTACAACTCACTCACTTTAGCTTTTGACTTACCGTTGTGGAATCATAACCAGGGTAATATCAAGATCGCTCAAAATAAAATCGAAGAGAGCAAAGTGCTTAGTAATGAACAAGAACTTGAAGTAAAAAATGAAATAAACAATGCTTTTAAGCAGCTACTTGAAACCGATCATCTTTATAAAACTTCATTGCAAAAATTTGATAGCAAATATTTTGATATGCTTGATGGTATTATCCTAGCTTATCAGAACCGAACGATAAGTTTATTGGAATTCATTGATTACATCGAAACATATAAGAATTCGAAGACCGAATTTTATCAATTACAAAATAACCGGATTGATGCAGTTGAGGATCTTAATATGGCTACTGGCATTGATCTGTTGAAAAAAATGTGACTATGCGAATTAACAGGATTTTCTCTTTTGTACTGATTATAACTGCATTTACATTGATATGCTCCTGCAGTAACCATCAAAATGTCAGCACAAATACTGACACTTCCAGGTATTGCATTCCTGATAGCTTAATAAAACAAATTACCTATGATACCGTAATTTCCAGACCAGTAATTCAAGAACTGAACCTTATTGGTAATGTAACTTATAATCAGGATAAAGTCGTTAAGCTTTTCCCGATGGTTAGTGGAAACGTAGTAGAGGTAAAGGTCACCTTGGGAGATTTTGTCCACAAAGGAGATATTCTTGCCGTTGTCAAAAGTGGGGAGATTGCCGGTGCAGAAAATGATGTTATTACGGCGCAGGCAAACCTGGCTGTCTCGGAGAGAAACCAGTCAGCTACCGAAAGCTTATATAAAAGTGGGATTGCATCAGAGAAAGATTATCTGGCATCGGTAAAAGAAACAGAAAAAGCTCGTTCAGAACTAAATAGGGTGAACACGGTTCTTTCTATTTATGGAGGATCTCAGTCAGATTATATTATTAAATCGCCTATATCAGGTTGTATTGTCGAAAAGTTTATTAATCCGGGCATGCAGATTAGACCGGATAATTCAAACAATTTATTTACAATTTCCGATCTTGGAATGGTATGGATATTAGCCAATGTTTACGAAAGTGATATTGCCAGCATCAAGATAGGGGAGAAAGCCGTTGTGACAAGTATTTCATATCCGGATAAAAGATTTATCGGAACAATCGATAAAATTTACAACGTACTCGATCCGGACAACAAGACAATGAAAGTCAGGATTCAATTGGATAATAAAGAGAATCTTTTAAAGCCGGAAATGTTTGCAAATGTAATTGTACAACAGGTTCAGGATAGTAGTATGCTTGCCGTACCGACCAAATCTATTGTATTTGATCAAAATAAGAATTGGGTTCTTCTTTATCATAATAAGTGTGATGTGCAGATTAAACAGGTTGATATAGTGAAGTTTACGAATTTATTTACCTATATCAGATCGGGGGTAAAACCGGGTGATATGGTTATCACAAATATGCAATTGCTTATTTATAATGCATTGACTGAATAAAATTGCTTAACAGTAGGATTTAATTCACCCAGGTGGCTTATCGATATGAATACATTTATTAACAGGATCATTGCATTTTCACTAAAGAATAAATTCTTTGTATTTTTTAGTATTGTGATCATTATCATCTCTGGGATAATAAGTTATTTAAACACACCAATTGAAGCCTTTCCTGATGTAACCAATACCCAGATAACTATAATCTCACAGTGGCCTGGCCGTAGCGCAGAAGAAGTTGAGCGCTATGTCACCATCCCGATAGAAATTGAGATGAATTCCGTTCAAAAGAAGACAAATGTCAGGTCGACTACTCTCTTTGGATTATCCGTCATTACAATAATATTCGAAGATAACGTCGACGATGCATTTGCCCGGCAGCAGGTAAATAATTTACTAATGAGCGTTGACCTTCCGGAAGGAATTAAACCTGATGTTCAGCCTCCTTATGGACCAACGGGAGAAATCTTCAGATTTACATTAAAAAGTCATACCAGGAGCGGAAGGGAATTAAAAACATTGGAAGACTGGGTCGTTGAAAGAAACATCAGGTCTGTTTCCGGAGTTGCTGATGTCGTAAGCTTTGGTGGTGAGTCCAAGACATACGAGATTCAGGTAAATCCGCAATCACTTATTAAATATGGCATTACCCCATTAGATGTTTTTCAAGCTGTAAACCGCAGTAATATCAATGTCGGAGGAGATGTAATAGAACATAATACCCAGGCATATGTGGTCAGGGGAATTGGTGTGCTTGATAAATTCGAGGAAATAGGGGATATTCTTATTAAAAAGATTAATGGGAGCCCTATTCTTGTCAGACATGTCGCGAATGTCATAGAATCCAACCTTCCCAGGCTTGGACAGGTTGGGAAAGAGAACCGGTCAGATGTGGTGGAGGGAATCGTTGTCATGCGGAAAGGGTTAAATCCTGGCGAGGTTATAAAAAAGGTCCAGGATAAAATCAATGACCTGAATACAAAAATTCTGCCCTCGGATGTGAAGATTGAAACATACTATAATCGTCAGGAGCTAATTAATTATGCGACAAATACCGTACTGCATAATTTGGTTGAAGGAATCATTCTTGTCACACTGATTGTCTTCCTTTTTATGGCTGAATGGAGGACCACTCTTATTGTATCTATTATAATTCCCCTTGCATTGCTCTTTGCATTTATCTGCCTTCGCCTAAAAGGCATGTCTGCCAACCTGCTTTCAATGGGTGCAATCGACTTTGGTATTATAATAGATGGTGCAGTGGTGATGGTGGAAGGAATGTTCGTTGCCCTCGACAGTAAAGCGCAATCCGTCGGAATGGTAAAGTTCAACCGCCTTTCAAAGCTTGGAATTATTAAAGATACCGGAGTGGAAATGGGCAAGGCAATCTTTATCTCTAAAATCATCATTATTACGGCACTTTTGCCCATTTTCTCGTTTCAGAAAGTTGAAGGGAAGATGTTCTCTCCATTAGCATGGACATTAGGATTTGCGCTTCTGGGAGCACTGATCTTTACGCTTACCCTCGTACCTGTACTTTCAAGTTTGTTATTTAATAAAAATGTAAAGGAAAAACATAATCCATTTCTGGGCTTCATTACAAAATGGGCCACCAACATTTTTGATTTGTGTTATAAGAATAAAAGACTCAGTCTTGCCGTTGCTGGTATCGCTTTGGTTGTAAGTGTGTTTTCTTTCAGATATGTCGGTACAGAATTTCTTCCTCAACTTAACGAAGGGGCTTTGTGGATGCGGGCTTCACTTCCCCTGAGCGTCTCATTGACTGAATCAGTGAAGATTGCAGATGAGATGAGACAAATCATAAAGTCGTTCCC
>JBEKQA010000014.1:0-27910 GCA_049520195.1 Bacteroidales bacterium | reverse complement strand
CGCTGATGATTTGATGGTAATTGTATCATGGTAACGGTTAAAAAACAAGAATGTACCATCACCTTTTTTGTAAACCAGCCTTCCCAGTAATGATCCGTTTGTAGTATCGTAACAGCCATTTATTATGGAACGGATAGTACGGTATGAAATAAAGATTGAATCATTATGATCTTGCTGGTTTAATGTATCCCGCCTTTCGATAATGAACTTTCCCGTTGCCCTATAAGCTGAATCCTGGCGAAATGCTCTGAAATTACCCGTTCGGTTAATGTATAATGACAACCCCGGCCCGCAAATATTCATAAAATTCTGCGCATTCTGGACCAGACTGATAAAGCAGAATAAAATGAGCAGTAGTTTTCTCATCGTATAAGAATGTAGCCCAAAGATAAAATAAAAAACACAATATTAACAATATTGTATAATAAATATTTAATTCTTGTAATAAGCTCGTAAAGTAGTTTTCATTAGTTAGGGACTCGAATATTACTAACCGTAGAAAGTTATTTTACAGAGTTTCACAGAGAAGACACAGATTACCACAGAGTTACCACGATCGTACTTTGTAACTCTGTCACTCTGTAACTCTGTCACTCTGTTACTATGTCACTCTGTGACTTCTTCACATTCGCTTCACATTCGCTTGACATTCGCTTTAGGTTCGGGTGAGGTTCGTCCCCGGTTTGGCTTAATTTTGGGTAATATTTTATCAGTATCATAAGGGTTAATATATTTATCTTTTATATATAACAAAAGGACTCCCAGGTGTAGCTTGAGCGTACTCTGGGTATACCTTGAGCGAACCCAGGGCGAAGGAAGGACGAAGGAACGCTATACTTTCGCTATACTTTGGATATACAATCGCTATAGAAACAGGGTGAAAAAATCAGTCTAAATTTTGATATTCAATAAGATACAAAACGAATTTTTATTGAAAGTGATGTCAATTGCTGGGAGAAAATGGGTTATGGATGAGATTTTGAGGTAAAACCCTTTGTTTTTACAAGGTCAAAATTGTTTTGGGTGTCACCGTTTAAGTCTTGTTATTATATTAACATATTTAACGATAGCCAATTAAGATCTGTTCAAAAAAAAATTATTGTTTTTGTAGAGAATAGGATAGATTTTACTAAATTTACATCCATAATCTATACCTTCTTGACCATCATATATTATGAAAAAACTTTTTCTCACCTGGTTAACACTTTTATTGACAATGGGTTTGTATGCAAACCCGAATCCCCCTCTGGAAGTTTATATTAACGAATTAATGTTCACAGGTTCTTCCGGTTGGAATATGGAACTAAGCATGTACTTTACTGAATATTATATTATTGACAGTATGGTCATTCAATCGGGTACTGGATCAGCAAGAGTTACTAATGGGAATTGGAACGACCTGGATCAAGATTACAAATTGTTTTATTTCACGGATCAGGACCTGAGCAAACCTTTGACAATAAATCCCATCGGCGATACTGTAAGTGTCATATTGTATGCTAATTATCCCTGGCCAGTTTCCAGTGGGTTTTCTTTCGGAAATTATCCACATGCTGTTGTCATTGCTCCATTAACCGGCCAATCAATGGCAAGATTTGTATTGGGGTACTTATGTAATTTAAATGATTCTATCTATTCATTGACCTCTAATCCTACGATGGGATTAGCAAATGATACAACAGGGGCATTGAGCACAATTAAGGGAATTGTTTATGATATGTACGGAAATCCGGTACCCAATGAGACATTCATCATGGATTTCAATTTTATGACAAACTCAACAGGACAATTTTCAACTCGTATTTATTCAAGGAATCAGACATGGAACACACTATGTTATCAGCGGTGGCCCGGACATTTCGAAAAAGTAACAATATCTCCTGTTTCTTACTCAATTATGCCTGACACAGTTTTAAATGTCAATATCAACCTGCTTGCAAAAATCATAACCGGAATTCCTCCCGAATCGGAAAATACAGGTCAGGACTTTAAAGTATTTCCCAATCCGGTTAAGAATTTGATCATGGTATCCTATTCGACCGACCTGGGTACAGGTTCAGATGATCTGAGCCTGATTATCTATGATATCAGTGGTAAGCAGGTACTGGAAAAGAAGATGGAGAATTCTCTGGGTGTGGCAAATATTCCTGTCGATCTTGCCAACGGAATGTACCTGGCAGCGTTGAAGGATAAAGGGAAGACGTTGGGAACGGCTCATTTTGTTGTGGATAAATAGGCATGAGATCATTTTTCCTTTTCTGTATTTTGAGTCTCTTTTTGCAGGTTCAGAATAAGAATACTTTTTCATTCAGAGAGGAGTATATTGAATTCCGGCTGAAAGGATCTGTCTTTACAGTTAACGGCAATTATATCTTTGTCAATAACACTGCAAACACAGTATCCAGTGAGATAAATTACCCTTTTCCAGTAGCTCTTTCGATTATAGATTCTATCCATGTTTTTGATAATTCCCAGGGAAAGTTCCTGAATTTTAAAAGAATCAGTAAGGCCATACTTTTTCGTCTTGTGTTAATGCCGCTTGATACCGTGAAAATGAACATTTTCTACCGACAGACAGGGGTTAAGGATACAATCAGGTACATTTTGACAACCACGAAAATATGGGGAAAAGCGCTTAAGCGCGGAGAGTATACTTTTGAAACCGATACCGGCACACATATTAAATCATTCAGCTATCCTCCTGATAAACAGGTAATTCACGGTAATCATCAGAAATTTTACTGGCATAAAAAAGATTTCATGCCGGAAAAGGACTTTATTGTGGTGATGGGGAAGTAACTGGTTGATTCTAAATAAATATCGACTATTTATTCCTGTTGGTCAATAGCTCCTCAAAGGAAATATCCATCAGTTCGTAGTCTTCCCATCCGTGGAAATCATAATGCCACCATTCTGAAGGATAGACCGTAAATCCGTATTTCGTCATGATGTTGATGAGCATACTACGGTTTGCTATCTGCCTTTCAGTCAGCTTTGTATAGTTGGGGAAAGCTTTATCGGTGAAATCATCGAAATGAGTTGGCATATCGAGTTCTTTCCCGGAAGTCAGATCCACAAGAGTCAGATCGACAGCACACCCACGGTTGTGACGGGAACCTTTCCATGGCACCGAGACAAAGCCTGAATCGTGTGTTTCATCCCAGAAGTCGACAGTGACAGAGTATGGTCTGTAGGCATCCCATATCTTTAAACCCTGTCCCTGCCGGGCTAGCTCGGATTGTACTTTTATAAGGGCATCTACAACTGGTTTCCTCGCAAAGGCAGCAAGGGTCTTGTAGACGGCTTCGTGAACAAAATTGTCAGTTGTAGCGTATTTGATATCAAGGACGATGGTGGGGATCACTTTTTTTATCTCCAGCAAGGCTTTAGAACTATCGGCAAGAATATTGTATTTATAAATATCATAGCTTGAAATCACATTTAACCCGTATTTATTGGCAGTCTGGGCAGGAACGATAGCAGTGGACAAAAGTTCCAGGAATACAAATGTGAGTGATGTGATGGTCAATTTCATTGTAATCGTTTAGAAGTTTTTGTTAGTAACTAGGTTCCGGCTTTAGCAGGAATATTGTTATTGGCAAAAATAACATGTTTGATAATTGAAAGATGTATAATTCTGCATCAACGCGATTTTTTTTAACTTCGCTGTGGAATTGACAGGAGAGTAGTTTAAGGTTGTCATTTGTTAATCAAAATGTCGTATTAATGAGGATCTATCTGTTGGGTTATATGGCATCGGGGAAATCAAAGCTGGGAAAGGAAATATCCGACCTGACAGGGTTCTCATTTTGGGATCTTGATGAGGTATTTGAAGAGCGCTACCGGATAGGCATTGTTGATTTTTTTGAGAAATACGGGGAAGAGGCTTTCAGGCAAATTGAACGCCAGTTATTAGCCGAGACTGAGAAGCTCGAAAATACGATTATCGCCACCGGTGGAGGGACGCCATGCTCGGAGGAAAATATTGAGTTTATCAAATCACAGGGGATCAGCATCTATATCCGTATGAATACAAAAGAGTTGTTTTCACGGCTGAAAAATGTAAAAAAGAAACGTCCTATGATTAAGGATGTACCCATGTCAAGCCTTGAAAATTTTATCGCTGAGCAACTCAGGGAACGCGACCCATTTTACCAGCAGGCTAATTATATAATTGACGGCCCATTTCCCGACCAGGATAAACTTGTTGGTCTTATCAGTGAGATCAAAGGTCGAGAGGAATCTTCTTCCTGAACAAAGCGATATTCTCGACATGCTGTGTATGCGGGAACATATCAACAGGCTGACATTCAACCAATTCGTATTGATCTTTCATGAGGGCGATGTCCCTTGCCTGGGTGGCAGGATTGCAGCTTATATAGACTACTCTCGACGGTGCTGCCTCAAGGATGGCTTTAACAACTTTTTCATGCATTCCCGCCCTGGGAGGGTCGGTGATAATAATGTCCGGTTTCCCATGCTGCTGAAAGAATGCAGGTGATAAGAGTTTTTCTGCCTCCCCTTCAAAAAAGAGGGTGTTGGGCAGTCCGTTGCGACCGGCAACTTCCCGGGCATCCAGTACGGCTGAGGGAATCGATTCGATCCCGATGACTTTCCTGACCGATCCTGCGATGAAGCTGGAGATGGTCCCGATACCGCAATAGAGGTCGTAAACCGTTTCATCTCCTGTAAATCCTGCCAGTTCTACAGCCTTATGGTATAGAAGAATAGCCTGCTTTGTGTTGGTCTGAAAAAAAGAGGAGGGGCCAATGTTAAATTCGAGATCCTTCTTGCCGTCATATGAGGTCATCTTTTCGGTTATGCAGTGTTTCCCGCTGTAGTGTAAGAAGGGAAGGTCAGAGATGACATCATTTTTCTTGCCATTGATGACATAATAACACGAGGTGATCTGCGGGAACTTATCCAGAATATAATCCAGGATGGCTTTGATCTTCTTATTTTCGTCTGTGAGGAATACAAAGATGACCATCAGTTCCCCGCTGCCAGAGGTACGGATGATGAGGTTGCGAAGGAAACCTGCCCATTTCCTGACGTCGTAGAAGTCGAGGTCGTGTTCCATAGCATACCTTTTGGCTTCCAGTCGAATGGCATTCGAGGGATCGGCCTGGAGGTAACAATGATTGATATCCAGCACCTTATCGAACAGAAGGGGGATATGAAAACCAAGAGCATTCATCTCTTTATCGTCGACCCTCATTCCATCTCTTTTATCGCTGCTTTCCAGCCATCTGTGATTGGAGAAGGAGTATTCCAGCTTGTTGCGGTAATAGATGCTATCCATAGAGGCCAGGATGGGGCGAATGAGTGAATTCTCTATCCTCCCGATGCGTTGGATGGCGTCACTGACCTGCTTTTGTTTATAGTAAAGTTGCTCTTCATACTTCATGTTTTGCCAGCGGCATCCGCCGCAGGTTCCGAAATGCTCACAGAAGGCTTCCTGCCTCTTTTCGGAGTACTTATGAAACTTAATGGCTTTGCCTTCGAGGTACGATTTTTTCTTTTTAACCAGCTTAATATCCACAATATCACCAGGTACAACAAAGGGGACAAAGATCACAAGATCGCCGGTCTTTGCAACTGCCTTTCCTTCGGACCCTGCATCGAGGATCTCTATATGTTCGAATATCTTATCTGTCATCTTCCTGAATGACTCAGTAAATCATTGACTTCTTTTCTGATAATGCCTGGAATCGCCCCATTCGCCATAGGCGATCTCATCTCCGGCCAGGGCAATCCTGGCTTCAAGGCAGCTTTGGCATTCAGCGGCCTCCTCATCGAGGCAGGGCTTATTCTGATACAGCAGGTAGCTTTCACGGTACTTTACAGGGGTCAGATTCGGCATCATCACATTGGCACCGACCAATAATGCCTTTTCACGACCCTGCGGATCAATGGTTTGCATTGCGGTGGTGGCAGCAATGTTGATGTCCTTCATGATGATTCTTAGAAGGGCGACCATTTTCATCGAAAGTTCGAAACGCTCACGCAACGAGAGCAGTTCTCCGCGATATTGGTACAGGGGGGTATCCTCATGCTCAATGTAGGGTCCCATGCCCGCCATGTCAATGTCAAAGTCACGGAAAAATATCAGGTCATCGGCAAGATCGGAGAGGGTTTGAAAAGGCAGACCGATCATCACTCCGGTCCCGACCTGGTATCCGGTCTTTCTCAGGATCTTCAATGCTTCAAGCCGTTGATTATAATCATGATGCTTATCATTGGGATGGAGTTTGCGATATAGCTCAGGATTAGACACTTCGATGCGCAGTAGATAACGATGAGCACCGGCTTCAAACCATCTTTTATAGGTTTCTTCTGACTGTTCGCCAAGAGACAGGGTCACATGAAGCTTACCTTCAGTCATCCCGTGGATCTCTGTCAGAATCCGTTCTATGGAACTTACGAAATTTTTGTCGTTACGTTCGCCTGATTGGATGACAATAGAGGCGAATTTGCTGTCATAAGCAAACTTTGCGGCTTCAAGCACTTCCTCATCGGGCATCTGGTATCTCCTGTACTTGTTGTTCCCGGAACGTATTCCGCAGTAGTAACAGTTCTTTGAACAGAAGTTTGAATACTCAATAAGTCCCCGGAAATAAACTTTTTTGCCAACATATTGTTCCTTAATGGTTTTCGACTTCTCGAAGATTTTTGCACTTTCCTCCCAGCTAGCCCCTAATAGAGTGGCAAGATCCTCTTTACCAAGCACTTCCTTTTGCAATATATCCTCAATCCCGTTTCCCATCATCCTTTCATGTTCATATACTTATTTAAATATTCATTTCCAACACTTTACACTCTTTCATGCCCTTGTCCCACTCAACCTTTGTTACTCTGTTACTCTGTCACTTTCTTTGAAGTGCAATCTGTAAAATGCAAAGTGCACGCTACAAATTAATTACACTTTACACCTTAAACTTTGCATTTGATACCGTCACTCTGTCACTCTGTCACTTCTCCTAAACATTAAACCTGATATGCATAATATCCCCGTCATCAACGATATAATTTTTCCCTTCAATGAAGAGCTTACCTGCTTCGCGGCAGGCATGTTCAGTCTTCAGCCGGATGAAATCATTATATTTCATCACTTCGGCCCGGATAAATCCCCGCTCCAGGTCGCTGTGTATAACGCCTGCGGCCTGGGGTGCAGTCATACCTTTTTTGATAGTCCAGGCCCTCACTTCCTTTGGCCCTGCCGTGAAGAAGTTCTGAAGGTCAAGTAAGTCAAATGCTGAGCGTACCAGCCTGTTCACACCAGGCTCTGTCAATCCGGCATCCGCAAGGAATATTTCCCTGTCTTCTGCCGTTTCGAGCTCAGCGATTTCGGCTTCAAGCTTGCCGGCAATTGTCAGAACTTCAGCCTCTTCACTCTTTACGGATTCCGAAAATGTCTGTGAGTAAGTGTTTCCGGTAGTAGCGGAACGGTCGTCAACATTGCAGACATACAATACAGGTTTATCGGTCAGGAGAAACAGATCCTCAATATGTTTTTTATCCTCTTCATGAACAGGAGTAGATCTGGCTGATTTGAAAGACTCTAGGTGAGTCTTATAGGTCGTGAGAACATCCTTGGCATGACGGGCATCCTTGTCTCCAGCCTTGATCAGTTTTTCAACTTTAACGATCTTTTTATCAATCGATTCTAGGTCACGGATCTGCAGTTCAAGATCGACAATTTCTTTATCCCTCACAGGATCGACTGATCCTTCAATATGAGGTCTCATGGGATCATCAAAACAACGGATCACATGGATCAATGCATCAACATTGCGAATATCGGCAAGGAACTTATTGCCTTCGTTCTGGCTTCCTCCCTTTGAAAGTCCTGGAATATCGACCATATCGATAGTAGCATGGACGATCTTTGCGGAGTGGATTAGTTTATCGATCTCAAACAAGCGCTGATCGGGGACATTCATAATTCCCAGATTAGATTTTGATCCTGCGAAGGAGGCCTTATGAACATCGGCACGGGTATTAGAGATGCAATTGAACAATGTCGTTTTTCCTGCACCTGCAAGTCCTATGATTCCACAACGTAATGGCATACTCTTCATTTTTTAGCTATGCAAAGGTACAGAATTTACCTTTTAAAGCTCAACTTTATCATATCCCAGAGCCATTTGTCTGATGATAAACAACCACAATCAGGCTATCTTATATCAAGATTGGGTTTTTCCGAAAATTCTTTTTAAATTTGCACCCCAATTCTCATCTGCCTGAAAAAGTCCAGACATCATATTGATATTGTGACTTTTAAGATGGGAAGAACAATTCACATAGTATAAACCCGGCAGTTGCCAAAGCACTGCCACAAAGCAAAATTAAATGACTGAAGAATTAGAGGTTAACAACGAACGGGAACAAAATCAACCGGAAGAAGTGAAAAATGAAGTTCCCGGAGATGTTGTTGAAGAATACAAAGAAACTGTTGGTGAAGAAGATCCGGCAAAATCTGCTGAAGAGCCTGTAACGGTCGTGGTCGAAGAGAAGGAACCCATTGCTGAAGAAACTAAGAAGCCTGAAAAAGCTGTTTCAGCTTACGATTCGTTGAAGGATTTTGACTGGGACTCCATTGGGAAGAAGCATGAAATTTACGATGCAAAGGAGAAGACAAGACTTGAGCAGGAATATGACAGAACCCTGAGCTCAATCACAGAGCATGAAGTTATTGACGGAACTATCGTAGCCATGAATAACAGGGAAGTCGTCATCAATATAGGATTTAAATCTGATGGTGTGCTTCCTCTGAACGAATTCCGTTATAATCCGGATCTGAAAGTTGGGGATAAGGTAGAAGTTTATGTTGAGAACCAGGAAGATCCCAGTGGCCAGCTCCTTCTTTCACACAAAAAAGCAAGAATCCTGAAGTCATGGGAACGGATCAATTCCGCTTACGAAACCCAGGAAATTATTAAGGGCTATGTAAAATCCCGTACCAAAGGTGGTCTTATTGTCGATATATTCGGAATCGAGGCCTTCTTACCCGGATCGCAAATTGATGTTAAGCCAATCCGTGATTATGACATATTTGTTGACAAGGTCATGGAATTTAAGGTTGTCAAGATCAACCATGAATACAAGAATGTTGTCGTTTCTCATAAAGCCCTTATTGAAGATGAACTCGAAGCCCAGAAGGCTGAAATCATTAAGAAACTTGAAAAGGGACAGATCCTCGAAGGAACTGTTAAGAATATTACCTCATACGGCGTATTCATCGACCTCGGTGGTGTTGACGGACTTATACATATTACCGACCTCAGCTGGGGTCGTATCAGTCATCCGGAAGAGATTGTCAAACTGGATCAGAAGATCAAGGTTGTTATTCTCGATTTCGATGAAAACAAAAAACGTATTGCCCTCGGCTTGAAACAGCTTACTCCTCATCCATGGGATTCACTGGATCCAAATATGAAAGTTGGCGACAAGATCAAGGGGAAAGTCGTTGTTATTGCTGATTATGGTGCATTTGTTGAGATCGGACCTGGGGTTGAAGGTTTGATCCACGTTTCCGAAATGTCATGGTCACAGCATCTGCGTACCGCGCAGGATTTCCTCAAGGTAGGGCAGGAGGTTGAAGCTGTTATCTTGACACTCGACCGTGAAGAACGAAAGATGTCAATGGGTATCAAGCAGCTTATTCCAGACCCATGGGCAAACATTAAGGAAAAATATCCATTAAAATCAAAACATACGGCTACGGTTCGCAACTTTACCAATTTTGGCATTTTTGTTGAGCTGGAAGAGGGTGTTGACGGTCTGATCCATATTTCAGACCTTTCATGGTCAAAGAAGATCAAGCATCCGGCTGAATTTACAAAGACCGGAGAAAAGATCGATGTCATGGTTCTCGATATTGATGTTGATAACCGCAGGCTAAGCCTTGGACACAAGCAACTTGAAGAGAATCCATGGGATGTCTTTGAAACCGTGTTCTCGGTTGGTTCAATACATAGTGGCACCATCGTCAATATGAATGACAAGGGTGCTATCGTTGCTCTTCCATATGGGGTTGAAGGTTTTGCACCCCTTCGTCATCTTACCAAAGAAGACGGAAGTCATGCAAAAGAAGAAGAGGTACTTGATTTTAAAGTGATTGAATTCTCCAAGGAAAATAAGAAGATCATCCTTTCTCACACAAAAGTATACCAGGATGTAGCGGGAGGAGAGAAGAGAGGTGAAACCGATGAAAAGAAAAAGGGAAAGGAAACAGCCAAGAAATCGGTCAAGAAGGTCAAGGAAAACATGGAGAAAACCACACTGGGAGATATTGAATCGCTGGCTAACCTGAAATCGGATATGATAAAAGCCGAAGAAAAGGAAAAACATGCCAGAAAAGCCGCAAAGGAAGCAATACATAAAGCTGAAGAGCCTAAACCTGAGGAACCTGCAGCTGAAGAGCCAAAGGAAGAATAGTCAACGATGACCTTTTTATTGACAATTCTTGGAAGTAATTCTGCAATTCCTACGCTTACCAGAAATCCAAGCGCTCATTTACTCAATGTGAATGAGCGCTTGTTTTTAATTGATTGTGCGGAAGGTACGCAGCTTCAGATCCGTAAATTCCATGTGCATTTTCAAAGGATAGAGCGCATCTTTATCAGCCATCTTCATGGGGATCATTACTTCGGTCTTGTAGGTCTGCTGAATTCATTACACCTGTTGGGCAGAAAAGAACAACTGGATCTTTATGGCCCTCCCTTGCTGAAGCAGATCATCGATCTTGAGCTGGAAGCTTCCAGAACAACCTTGAATTATTCTCTGGTATTTCACTCACTTTTATCAACGGGATTTGAGCTGATCTTTGAAAATGAGAAAGTTGAAGTGTATGCCTTCCCCCTTATTCACAGCATCCCGACATGGGGATTCCTTTTCAGGGAGAAAAAGCAATTAAGGAAGATCAGGAAAGAGATCCTGGATAAGATCAACATTCCGGTCAGTAGTTTGTCGGGACTCAAGAAAGGAGATAGCTACACAGATCCTTCAGGGCAGGTCTATACCAATGAGCAGCTCACTGTTGATCCTCCTGAGCCAAAGTCGTACGCATACTGTTCTGACACCCTTTATGACGAAAAGATAGTTCCTTATATCCGAGGTTGTGACATGCTTTACCATGAAGCCACCTTCATGCAGGATATGCAGCAAAGTGCAAAGGAGAAGATGCACTCAACAGCGATGGAGGCCGCACTGATCGCTAAGAAGGGAAATGTAAAGAAGTTACTGATCGGCCATTTCTCAGCCCGTTATGAAGATCTTCAGCCCTTGCTGGATGAGGCCAGATCAGTCTTTCCGGAGACGATCCTTGCTGAAGACGGGATAAAGATCAATATTTGAGATTATAAATACTCTCCGGATTCAAATGAGTGCGTTAAATAGCACTTCGATGGGATGTAAGGCGATACGGCCGGTACCGTCTTTTATCTGATGGCGGCAGGATGTGCCTGGAGCTGAGATGATTGTATCTGCATCAGCTTTCCTGACCTCCGGGAATAACCCCAGTTCGCCGATCTTCATCGATAGATCATAATGTTCCTTCTCATAGCCGAAAGATCCGGCCATCCCGCAGCATCCCGAGTTGATCAGATCGACCTTGAAATTTTCCGGGATACTTAGCATTCTCATCGTTGAGTCCATGGATGCCACGGCTTTCTGCTGGCAATGACCGTGGAGCCTGATAGTTCGTTTGTCTGTAGTGAATAAAGCCGTTAAAGCTCTGTTTTTACAAACAGGGATATTCACAAAGAATTCGTCAAATAGAAAGGCATTCCTAGCAAGTTTCATCGCATCTTCTTTTAATGAAGGATCAGCCAGATCAGGGTATTCATCCCGGAATGTCAGAATTGCGGATGGCTCAATACCGAGAAATGGAGTTTCATCTGAGACCAGGTCCTTTAGGTTGTTTATATTTTTGTTTGCAATCTTTTTCGCTTTCCTGACAAGTCCTTTGGAAAGGAATGTCCTGCCGCTCTCTGCAATATCTGGTATTTCGACTTCATAGCCTGCTTTATTCAGAATCTTAACAGCTTTGATCCCTATTTCAACATCATTGAAATTGCTGAATTCATCAGCAAAGAGGAAGACTTTACCGGCTTTCTGATCTTTATTCTGGTTATAATTTTTTAGCCAGACCTTCAAAGTGGTTTTGTACAATAAAGGTACCTGTCTCATCGGGGCAAAACCCAGTATTTTCTTAACGGGTCCGGAAAAGAGACTGTGGGTCTGTAAGAAATTGAAGATTCGCGGAAAATAACTGCCCAGCCCGTTTATCAACGTAATATTAGCAATCAGCCATGCCCGTATGGGAATACCATTGGCATCATAATAATGCTGAAGGAATTCTGCTTTAAGCTTTGTGATATCCACATTTGACGGACACTCTGACTTGCAGGCCTTACATGAAAGGCAGAGATCCATCACGTCGTAGATCTCCTTGTGGTCAAAAGGATTGGGTTTAGGCGACTGGGTGAGAAATTCCCTCAGGATATTGGCCCTTGCCCGCGTGGTCGTGTTCTCATCTTTCATGGCCTGGTATGAGGGACACATTCCGGCTCCGGTTTTAAATGTATTCCTGCAATCGCCGGATCCATTGCATTGCTCGGCAGCCCTTAGTATCCCGTGGCTTTTGGAGAAATCAAACAAAGTGGGAATATCTTTGACGGGTTGTCCCGGTTCAAACCGGAGGCTTGAGTTCATCTTCGGAGTATCTGTGATCTTGTTGGGGTTAAAAATGCCTTGGGGATCAAAGACTTTCTTTACCTTTTTTATAAGATTGTAATTTCTTTCGCCGATCATCAAAGGAATGAATTCTCCCCTTAACCGGCCATCTCCATGCTCACCGCTCAGAGAACCACGGTACTTCTTTACCAGCGTCGCCGTTTCAAGTGCAACCTTGTGGAACAGTTCAACATCGTCGGGATCTTTCAGGTTGAGGACAGGACGCAGGTGAAGTTCTCCCGATCCAACATGAGCATAGTAAACACATTCAAGATGATATTGTTTCAGCATCTCCCTGAATTCGTTGATGTAGTTAGGAAGATCTTCAGGATTTACTGCTGTATCCTCGGTAACTGGAACAGGCTTCCGATCGCCCGGATAATTGGAAAGCACTCCCAGTCCGGCCTTCCTGAGGTCCCAAACTTTTTTAACGTCAGGAGGAAATATAACCGGGAAATGGAATCCGAAGCCGGATGAGCGTATTTCATTCTCCAATTCATGAGCGATCCTGATGATCTCATCTTTTGTATCACGGGCAAATTCAATGATCAGGATTGCGCCTGGGTCGCCCTCGATAAAAAATCTGTTCTTTCGCTGGGTAATATTATCTTTGGTGCAGTCCATTATGGCCTTGTCCATCAGTTCTACAGCACCGGGATTATATTTCAATGCGATCAGGTTACCCTGCAATGCTTCAGAAACGCTATTGCAATGAACACAGATCAGTCCCTTTTGCTTTGGTGGAAGGGGAACCAGGTTAAGCTTTATTTCAGTTGAGAAGGCCAACGTTCCTTCAGATCCGGCCAGCAGCTTGGAAAGGTTAAATGGAATTCCATTACCTGTAAAGGGATCAGTTTCAAGCATGATGTCGAGTGCATAACCCGTATTCCTTCGGTGAATGGAAGATTTGGGAAACTCCTTCCTGATCTCTTGCTGGTTGCCCCTGTCTGATAATATTTCATAAAATGTACGATATATCGAGCTTTCCAAGATGTTTCCTTCCAACTTCTGATTGTATTCCTTTGTTGATAATTCTTTAAATTCAACTTCAGAGCCATCCGACAAAATAGCCTTTACAGAAATCACATGATCGCGTGTGCTTCCATATATCACTGAGTGTGAACCGCAGGAATTATTACCGACCATTCCGCCGATCATGCAACGGCTTGAGGTCGAAGTTTCCGGTCCGAAAAAAAGACCATAGGGCTCGACAAACTTATTCAGTTCATCAAGAATAACGCCCGGCTGGACCCTTACCCAGTGTTCTTCCGGGTTAACCTCCAGTATCTCCGTCATGTAACGGGAGACATCTACGATCAATCCTTTACCTACGACCTGACCGGCAAGTGAGGTTCCTGCCGTCCTGGGGATCAGAGGAACAGAATATTTTCTGGAGAAGGAGATGAGTGCCCTAAGGTCTACATTATTACGTGGAATCGCGACTCCTGAAGGTACTTCACGGTAGGCAGAAGCGTCGGTGGAGTACATTATGCGCCACAGGTCACCGGTATGCAGATCCCCGGAAAATGATTTCTGAAGAGATTTGATTGCCTTTCTGAATTTCCTGACTTCCATTTACTTTCCCTTGTCGGCTTTTGTGCTTGCAGCATTTTCCGGGTCGACCAGTTCGTAGATATCCATTGCATGCTTAGCGGCAACAGAATCATTGGATGACAACACCCGGTTATAGCTCATATAACATAAGAGACTCAGGTAACTCTTAAGCCGTTTGTACATTCTCACTTCTGAGGAGTCTTTTCCCTGGGTTATCTGCTGCTCGTAATTTTTGATCTTTCTTTTCCACCATTCGAGATCTTTTGCAAAGAAATCATCATTTAATGCCTGCTGCTCTTTCATCTCTTTTCCGGAAAGTTGCTGAAGCTGTTTCTGCTGCGACTTATAGGCAGCTGAATTTATGACTTCATCGAGTGATTTCTTAAAATCATCAACAGGCATTAGCCCATTGACAAAACGAGTGAGGTTGAGAAGATGATTGTATTCACCCAAAGCGTCGCCTTTTTCTTTATCCTTGTTGATCAGATCCTTCTGGGACTGAACAAAGTACTGGATTATCTGATCATTCTTCATGATCTGACCTTTTCGCATGGAACAGAGTTCGGTCCAGATAAATGCGTTCTCCATGATATCAAAAGGTGGCCATTCATGCTTACCATTAAAAATGATCATGGCATGGGTGTAATTTGCCTCGTCAAGTTGTTTATCAAGATTGATAAGCTCATTCATATTGAAATCGGCATTCCCAACGATCGAGATATAGTCAGGATTGAATCTTGCCGGTTGGTTTAATGAAGGGAATCCCGCCCCGCAACCAATCACGCCTGCAACACCGCCCTGGTATAACCCGATGATAGAAGCAATACGGGCTCCGCCTGAAAATCCCATCACATAGATCCGTGTTGTATCAATCGTATATCTGCCTGTTGTTTCTCCGAACAATGCATCGATAATGGTTCCCTCGGTGTTCATATCCAGTCCGTTCTTCGAGTCGTTGGAGCTCATCAGAATATAACCATATTTATCCGCGAGACTCTTATACTTCTCCAGCGGAAGCACGCCATTTCCGTGGGGATCAAAGGCAATAATGACTGGGAATTTACGTGCAGGAGTATAATTTTGTGGCAAATACAATGCATAGGTTATAGAGCGATCCTTCTGACAACTTACTTGGGCATTAACTTTCCCTCTCAGGAGATTTGTTTTATTAATCGAATTCCCATTCGTCTTATTATTTCCGGGGCCACATCCAAATATAACGGTGATAATAAGAATACAGAAGAAAGAAAAGTGTAGTGTTCTCATCTCTTGTAATAATTAGTTGATTCAAAAATCTTGTCGGCAGATTTGGCCACGAATCCGCTGTAAAGCTTACCGTCTGTTTCGGGGTAACGAAGGGCAAACTCATAGTAACAGCCAGGAATATCATACTCGCCATCGCTGAATGGAACCCGGATAATTCCTGCTTTAATGCTTGACTGTTCTAAAAGGTCAGCAGGAGTTCCCTGTATCTCCCCATTTGCATCATTTAAAACGAATCCATTGGATTTCAGGAATTTATTGACTTTTTCTATGGTGTCATACTCTTTCAGGGCATTGACGCTCACAGTAAAATGATTTGCACGGAACCCGTTGACATAAAGCCATGCAGCGTATTCCGATTCAATCCTTAACTTCTCATAGGTCTTGTAGCTTGGTGTTCCGGATACATTTCCTGCGAAGATCAGTTCATCGGACTGTAAAAAATTCATTGGAATGTTCCCAACCCATTCATCCACAACCTGTTTCAGATGAGTGCTGAATTTATCAACCTGTAATTCGCTGATAAATACCTTGGGTGCATGCGGATCTGTCTTATGCTCAAAATGTTTGGCATAGAGTTTCTTTACCGGAAAATGATATTCACTCTTGAATTTATATCCGCTCTTGATAAATACTTTGGCAAGCATATCTATGCCGATAAGAGGATGATTGAAAGTCCTGAATGCAATATGATCATTCACAACAGTCTCACCCTCTCTAACCAAAAGATCATAAACCTTTTTTGTAGCAGGATTTTGTGTGATATAATCCTGCCATAGCCTCTCAAAAATATCCTGATATTTCATACTCATGAATTTTATTCTACTTGTTTATCAATTAAAAACTGCAACAGGAACCTTATGAACTCAAAACATTCCCTCAATGAATTCCTCTATTGCAAGATTGTTAAAGTAATCATTAATGTTATAAGGTTTGAGTGCTTCTCTTATCTTCTCTTCAGAATGAGGGACATTTTTCAGGGCATCTTCAATTACTTCCGTCTCGCACAGGTTAAAGTAATCTCCGAATATCCTGATTTCACGAATGATCCCGTCAACAACATCGATAATGAACTCAAGCGTACCGCTATTCCTGGTGCGAAGTACCTTTCTGAAATTATATTTCGGAGAGTAGCCGAAATTCCATGCCCATGTTCCATATTTCGTCCTCACCATCTCCCGTATGTGCTCGTGATCTTCTTCAGAAAGGTCATAAAGGATTGCATCCGGATACTTTTCCATGATGTGCTTTTCAATCAAGGCAGAGAATTCCATCACGTCCATAGGTGCCTTCAGATGCTCACTGATATTTGTTACCCTGCTCCTTACGGACTTTACAGCTTTGTCTGTGAACTTCAGCGGATCAGCATTCAGTGCTTTGCTGAGATCAGGCATATCTGATGAGAATAGGAGTGTGCCATGTGACAGTACCTTATTCTTCCATATATGCATAGCATTGCCTGAGAATTTTTTTCCTTCAATCGTAAGATCATTCCTTCCTTCAAAACGAGCATCGATCCCGAGCTTTATCAGTACTTCCAGGATCGGCTCGGTATATTTCCTGAAATCGATCAGGTTGCTCTCTCCCTTCATCGTAAATGTGAAGTTCAGGTTACCGAGATCGTGAAAAACTGCGCCGCCACCAGATAATCTCCTGACTACCCTGATGTTATTTTCCTTCACATAATCCAGGTTGATCTCAGAAAGGGTATTCTGGTGTTTCCCTACGATGATAGAAGGGGCATTCCGCCAGAGCATAAAGGAGTCATCCTTAATCTCCTTAAGGACATATTCTTCCGTAGCAAGATTAAAATAGGGATCGGTACTGTGTCTACGGATAATAAGCATAGAGGTCCAGGTTTACCGGCAAAGTTATACTTTTTCCTGATTTTGACCACAACTATAGTAAACTCATTCTCTGATGCTATGACTCAATTATATTATGTGCTGATATGATGGAAGTTTTATTTTCCAAAAATTCTTAATTTAGCCTCATAATTTATGCTATGAAACTCCTGACTTATCTTTTTTTCAGATCCCTTGTCTTCCTGTTCGGCATTATTCCGTTCCGTATTCTCTATGTATTCTCTGACTGTATTTATTTTCTGATATACTCTCTCGTTGGTTACCGAAAGAAAGTTGTCTTTGTTAATCTCAGGAGATCATTTCCTGAAAAATCAGAAGAGGAGATTAATAAAATAGCCCGGAAATTCTACCATTTTCTTTGTGATATGCTGATTGAGAGCATGAAAGCTTTTTCCATGAAGGAATCTGAAGTGGTCAAAAGATATAAATATGAGAACCTTGGATTCCTTGAGGATATATACAAACAAGGTAAATCTGCCATTTGTGTCGGGGGACATTATAATAATTGGGAATGGGCTGGAATAGCCTCAGGAACTCAGCTCAGGCACATACCGGTCGGGTTCTATAAGCCCCTCACCAACAAGCGGGTTGATGAATTTGTGCAGAAAACGAGGGTAAGAGGGAGGTCCTTATTGGTTTCAATATCAAATACGGCAGCAGTATTCAGCAAGGATTACGGGGAGCCTGCAATCTTTTACATGGTAGCAGATCAAAGTCCATCAAGTCTCCGGTTTTCCTATTGGACAAGATTTCTGAACCAGGATACGGCCACTTTGCATGGACCGGAAAAATATGCCAGACTTTACAACATTCCTGTCGTTTTTGCCTGTCCCCGGAGGGTCAGAAGGGGATACTATAGATTGAATTTTTCAATGCTTGTCGAAGATCCTTCCAAAACTGCAAATGGGGAGATCACTCAGATCTATATGTCCGCGCTTGAAGAGGTCATCCGTGAAAAACCGGAATATTATCTCTGGTCGCATCGCCGGTGGAAGCACACACGGAAATAAGGTGACAGAGGTAATGAAGACATGACGCCGAAAGAGAAATAGCGAAATAGCGAAATGTATCGGCCAGGGGAGCTTTATTTAATCTGGAATTAGAAATTGTGACGCGTGACATGGGGTGGTTTTTTATTTCTTTCATTTTGACTGCTTTGCTGAGCGGAATTTGAATATCAAAGTTAAAGAGTAACCGAGTTATAGAGTGAGAAGAAAGTAAATTCAGAAATTAATTCCTCTGTGATTCTCTGTGTCTTCTCAGTGAAACTCTGTATAATAACTTTCTTGTCAGAATTCCACGTAATGACTTTTCTCAAAAACAGCCATTTGAATCTGAGATTCATCCCTATTTGAGCATTATTTCATGGATATAGTTTACTTATAGTGCAATCGAATGACGAACGAAGGAAGACTATGGTTTAAGTGAAAGAAAGACGAAGGTCAGATACGGGAAAAGGATAAGAATATTAAATATTGATCAACGAATTTTGAAATCAGAATTGGATATTGATCAAAATCTGCATTTCAACAAGCAGAGCACCTTGATTTGACATAAAAATATCCCGGCTGGACGTACCCCTCCTTGTCAGTTAATTGATTTTCAGAGAATTAATATTGGGGATTCACTTGAATGGCCCGTTATGTGTCACGAAAAAGTAATTCGAGAAAGTAGATACGCTTTCGCCTGACCCAAAATTCCTGACTATCTATATACGAGCCTTAAAGCAATCCCCCATTCCTATAAATCGCCAACTGGGCATCGTAGAATTTGTTGATTATGGTTGTCTTCTTATTTTCCAGGTTTGTTAGTTCTCCTGAAATAAAATCGACCCTGATGCGATTGCCGTTTTTAAGGCCGACTTTTTCGATGACAACCGGATCGTAAGTAAGGATTGGCATTGCGGCATTTATAGCATTACGCTCATAAATAGCTCCGTACGATTCGGCCAGGATACAATTAATTCCCAATGAGAGGAAACAATCAACAGCCTGCTGCCGCGAACTGCCGGCACCGAAATTTTTGTTGGTGATGACAATATCGCCGGGTTTGGCTTTCTTTGCAAAATCTTCAAATCCTTTCAAGTTATCGAAAGCATATTGCCCCATCTCCCTGATATCCGTTATGGTCAGGTACCGGTTGTGGAATATCATATCAGTGTCGATGTCATCTTTGCGTATGATCCAGACATTACCTTCAACTACAGTAGGCTTTTCAGCCTTTACCTTTTCTTTTACTTTTGAACCTGAGGCCAAATCACCTTTTGCACTGAATTGGGCCGGTGTTTCCGGTATCTGGTCAGGAGTCGTAATATATCCTGCAACTGCAGAAGCAGCAACTATGGCAGGGGAGGCAAGATACACAAAGCCTTTACCCTGTTTTCCTTCGAAATTCCGGTTACCTGTGCTGATGGTCACCTCTCCCGTACCGTTCTGCCCGATCTGACCTGCAGCACAACCTGCACAGCCAGCATTGGATACCAGGGCTCCGGCATCCTTAAATATTTTTATTATGCCGTCTTTTAGCGCCTGATTCCAGATAACATCGGTTGCGGGAACGATTTTCAGCACCACCCCGGGAGCAACCTTTTTCCCCTGAAGAATTGTGGCAGCAACATACAGGTCTTCCAAACGGCCATTGGTGCAACTGCCTATAAACCCGGAATCGATCTTTAGCTTTCTCACCTCATTTATTGCAATATCATCATGAGGATGACCCGGTTTTGCAACCATCGGGACAAATTCGTCAAGCCTGATGTCGAAGGTCTTTTCATAAACAGTATCAGCGTCAGCCGTCACAGCTTTGTATCCTTTTCCTGTGAGTGACTTCAGCTCATTTAGAACGGCAGAAGTGGGGGTGAAGAATAAAATGATCGCCCCCATCTCTGTTGCCATTGAGGAGATCGTTATCCGCTCAGATAAGGTAAGAGTATCAACTGACTCTCCATATATTTCAACAGAATATCCCAGTAGCTTGTTAGCTCCAAATATTGAAAGCAGATTCAGAACAATATCCTTTGCCGAAACATCCGCGGGCTTTATACCGTTAAGATTCAGCCGGATAGATGCCGGGACTTTAAACCAGACATAGCCTTTTGCCCAGGCAGCGGCGATATCCTGGTCTCCCATTCCCTGGCCGAATGATCCTATGGAACCCATGATATTCGCATGCGAGTCAGTAGAAACAAAAGTGCTTCCAGGCCATGCAAGACCGCTGTCAATGGCAATATGGGTTCCGATTCCCAGATCTACATCATAGATCCTGATGTTGTTTTCACGGGCATACTGCCTGCAGAAGTGCTGGTTCTGGGCATATTTCTGATCGGATCCTCCTGGATTACAATCGAATGTGAAGATAGTCTTTGAAGGATCATCGACAGTTAGCCCATTGTCCAACAGGTTCTTAACTACATTGGCCCCACCAAAATCACGTGCGGCCCGGGTGTCGATCCTGACATCGACAATGTCTCCGGGTTTTACTTTATCCTGGGTTGAATGAAGAGCAATGATTTTTTCTATAATAGTCATATTAATCTCTGGTTTCTGAATTATAAATCAATACGTTATCTCGCGTGAGAGGAACCCGGAAGAAAAAGATGATCAACAATCTTTCAGTCCCGGCCGGCTTCCTGTTTATTTCAGCCTTTCCCTGAAGGGTTCGAAAGTCATAAAGTCGGCATGATGAACGATATAGGCTTCGACTGTGCGCTTGACCATATCGCCTTCGCCGGCATGGGTGGCTATGATATGACAAACGGCAGGAGGAACACCGCACTGCTCGGCAAGCGAAACACCGGAAAAAGGATGCCTCAGATATTTACCATATTTGCCCTGGATTGATTTGCCGTCTTTATCAAGCTCATATTCAAGCAATTTCCCGACATCTGCAAGAATGGCCCCTGAGATCAGAATATCCATATCGACAGGAAGATCATCTTTGAAGAATTCGTTCATCTTGTTCCCGGCATCCCTTGCAACATGTACCACACAGCGTTTGTGTGCCATGAAGGATACTTTCATGTCCGGTCCTGCCAGAAGGGTAAAAGGGATTTTCTGCAGATCGTCAGTGGTAAGCACACTTTTCTCAAGGGCCAGCTCCCATGTCTTTGCAGTCTTCTCTCTCAGATCCGGATCCTTTATCCACATCAGCTCGGGCCACAGGTTTAATACACGTTTCGTCATATCTTTCTTTTTATTAATAATCAATTATTTACTGGCTAATAATACTTCACTTTATAATTCCCTGCACATTACGAGTCACGCGTTACGCGTCACGTTTGATTATTTTCCGTTATTTTAGCTTTGTAATGATTGCATCCGTCATCTGCTCGGTTGTTGCGGCTCCTTTGCTGAATACATCCGGGCTCCCGGTGAGTTTCAGCATGTCGTAAGTCCTGACTTTACCTTCCAGGATAACTTCTGAGACAGCATCATAGATCCTTTTTGCCTTATCATTCTCACCCAGGTGCTCAAGCATCATGCAGGCGGAAAGTATCATAGCAATAGGATTGACTATGGAAGGATTGAATTCAGCATATTTGGGTGCAGATCCATGGGTAGGTTCAAATACAGCCACTTCGGGACCTATGTTTGCGCTGCAGGCGAACCCCAGTCCGCCGACCAGCCCTGCAAACCCATCTGACACGATATCACCGAACATATTACCGGCAACGATCACGCGATAGATCTCAGGGTTCTTGGTAAGCCACATCATCTGTGCATCGATGTTTGTATCCTGGACTTTAATACCCGGGTAATCATTCTTTGACATTTCCTGAGCGATCTTCAGCATCATTCCCGATGTTTCACGGATCACATTTGGCTTCTCACAAACAGTGACAGTAAAGAGCCCCTTTGTTTTAGCATATTCAAAAGCCTCCTTAACGATGCGGGTAGTATATTTCTTCGTAAAAATACGTGTCGAGACAGCCAGCTCCGGGCGCGGGCACCATGCAAAATTCTCCCAGAATTTCTTATGGGTCATGAGCGCATCATAGACCTGATCGGGGGGATTTGTCCATTCCACACCGCCATATAACCCTTCAGTATTCTGGCGGAATATCATAGTATCAATCACAGGCTCCTCGATGGTGTTATTCGGTCCACGGCGAATGAAGTTCAGCGGGTTCCCTTTAAAGGTCTTGCATGGACGCTTGCAGATATCGAGATCGTATTTCTGCCGCATGGCAACAATAGGACTGTAATAAACATATCCTTTACCTCTTAATTCAGGATTCAGCTCAGCTTCGGCTTTGTCTTTCGGCTTAGAGGTGATAGCCCCAAAAAGCCCGATTTTATGCTCTTCAAGTAGTCTCAGAGTACGATCAGGCAGGGGGTTTCCTTCTTTGCACCAGAATTCCCAACCGATGTCCCCGTGAATGTAATTTGCTTCAAAACCAATTGCATCCAATACCCTGACGGATTCCTTCAGTACATTTTTTCCGATGCCATCTCCGGGCATCGTAACGATAGTCCTTTTTGCCATATTAGTAGAATTTTAGAATGATTTATGATCGTTTTGAAATGGACTTCAAAGTTACAAAACAGCCGGAAATTCCCAAATCCTAATTCATTTTTTTATTGCATTCAGACCTGATTCATTACTTTTGCAGAAAAATAAACAAGGTACAAGACCCGACCTTCCCCGCTTAAAAATGAAGTCATATCTGAAACATCCAATCTTCAAGCTGGTCTCTCAAGTTGCTGAGGAAAACCATGTTTCCGCCTTTGTGATCGGCGGCTTTGTGAGAGACTGCGTGATCGGGAGGGAAGCTAAGAAGGACATCGATATCGTCATTACGGGCAGCGGGATTGAATTTGCAACAAAGGTGGCAGAAGCACTGGGAAAAGATGTTCCGGTGAAGTATTTTAAGAATTTCGGGACTGCCATGCTGAGGTCAGGCGAATTCCAGATCGAGTTTGTCGGAGCACGGAAAGAATCATATCAGAAAGATTCCCGCAAGCCCATTGTGGAAGATGGGACGATTGAAGAAGATCAGAACCGGCGGGATTTTACTATAAATGCGATGGCTTTTGACCTGGATAAAAAGAACTACGGTAAGATCATTGATCCTTTCAACGGCGTTTCGGATATTAAAAAGAAGATCATCAGGACACCTCTCGATCCGGATATAACTTTCTCTGATGATCCGCTGCGCATGATGCGTGCTATCAGGTTTGCATGCCAGCTTTCTTTTACCATTGATGAGACTTGTTTTGCAGCCATTAAACGCAATGCTGACCGGATCTCGATTGTATCAGCAGAAAGGGTCACGGATGAGCTGAATCTCATTATCCAGACTGATGTTCCATCTGCAGGCTTATTGTTGCTTGAACAAACCGGCCTGCTGCAGATCATTTTCCCGGAACTCATTGCATTAAAGGGGGTTGAAAGTATTGATGGAAAAGGGCATAAGGATAATTTCTATCATACCCTCGAGGTACTTGACAATGTTTCGGCAAAGACACAGAACCTTTGGTTGCGATGGTCTGCCATCCTTCACGATATCGCTAAGCCCGGTACAAAGAAATTTGTTCCCGGTACCGGCTGGACATTTCATGCCCACGACTTCAGAGGGGCAAAAATGGTGCCTTCCATTTTCAGAAAACTACGGCTCCCTCTGAATGAGAAGATGAAATATGTCGAAAAGCTGGTAATGCTTCATTTGAGACCTATCGCAATTACAGGACCTGTCACAGACTCAGCGGTAAGAAGGTTGCTTTTCGATGCTGGAGATGATATAGACGATCTTATGCTTCTTTGTGAAGCAGATATCACTTCGAAGAATCCAGTCAAGGTCAGGCAATTTCTTGAGAATTTTGAGGAAGTACGGCGGAAACTGAAAGATATAGAAGAGAAAGACCGGTTGCGTAACTGGCAACCTCCTGTTTCAGGGGAGGTGATCATGCAGACCTTCGGGATTTCTCCCTCAAAAGAGGTCGGATTCATCAAGGATGCCATCACTGAAGCCATCCTTGAAGGTGAGATCCCCAATGAATTTGAAGCTGGATTTCAATTCATGCTGAGGGAGGGAGAGAAAATGGGACTTACTCCAAAAAGAGATTAACTCTTTTTTCTTCTTTTCAACAATAGATCATTTGTTTTGACGTAATTTTATACTTTTGATCCCATAAACGGACGGAATTATGATAATTTACAGGTTCAGGCTGACAAGCGAAGATCATGAAGATTTCCTGAGAGATATTGAGATACAGCCAATTCACACCTTTCTTGATTTTCATAAGGCAATAGTGACTTGTGCAAATCTTGAGAATTGCGATAATGCTCTTTTTTATACCACGGATCATAAATTCAAGAAGGAGAAGGAATTCTCCTTTAAAAAACAGAAGAAACAGGTCAGGAAATATGATGACGATCTCGACCAGGTTGTTACGGAAATTTATGTTCCTCATCTGATGGAAGATTCGGTATTGAATAAGTACATTGATGATCCTCATCAGCATCTTATTTATGAGTTTATCGGCAAGGATTCTTATGTTTTATTTATAGAATTATTCAAGATCATCAAGACTGAAGAGTGCTATCCTTTGCCACGCTGTGTCAATAAAAAGGGTGAGCTTCCCAAAAAACCGGAAATGCCAGCCGTTCCGGAAGCAGAAAAACCGGGAACGGTTGCTCCCGTTAAAGTACCGCCAGCACCTGCTTTTATGCCGGAAGACAAAAGCATCTTTTCCGAAATGATAGAGGATGAAACAGAACTTGTTGAAATTGAAAACAAACTTGACGATATTCTTGAAGAGGAACCATTGAATCTCCCTGAGGAAAAGTTGCCATCTTCCGGTTTTAAAGTGGAGGATCCTTTTGCTGAAGAAGAGGATACTCCTGAAGAAGAGATGGAGAGTCTCGATGAATTTGATGATATCGAGGACTTGGAGATGAGACATGGCAACTTCGACAACGAATCTGATGATTATTGATCCGAAGAGATATCTTCTTATTGTAACAGGCCCCACCGCAGTCGGGAAGACAACACTTACCATCCACCTGGCGCAACACCTGAAAACAGAGATCCTCTCTGCCGATTCCAGGCAGTTTTATAAAGAGATGCGCATCGGGACTGCCCGCCCCAAAGAGGATGAACTTAAAATGATTCCTCATCATTTTACAGGGCATATTTCGATTCTTGATGAGTATAATGCTTCACGGTTTGAATCCGATGCTTTGAATTTACTGAACAAATTATTTGAAAATCATAGTGTCGCGATCATGACGGGAGGTTCGGGATTGTACCTCAATGCAGTAAGCCATGGCATCGATGACCTTCCTGACCCGGATATCACCATACGTGAAGAGTTAATGCAGACCTATGCTGCCGAGGGTATTCAATCCTTAAGATCCAGGCTCAGGTTGTTGGATCCCAGGTACTATGAAGAGGCCGATATTGCCAACCCGAAACGCCTGTTACGCGCCCTAGAAGTTTGCATCACCACGGGAGTACCTTACTCAGAGCTCAGGAAAAAGAATCCCAAGCCCCGTGATTTTGAATGTATTTGGGTAGGACTCACCCGGGACCGGGAAGAATTAAACCGGCGTATCAATGACCGTGTCGATCTTATGATGGATGAGGGCCTTCTTAAAGAAGTCGAAACCCTGATCCCATTTCGTCACTTAAATGCATTGAATACGGTTGGTTATAAAGAACTGTTTGAATGCTTCGACGGGACCATAACGCTTGGATCAGCTGTCGAGAATATTAAGACACATTCCCGGCGATATGCTAAAAGACAAATGACCTGGTTCCGTAAAACAAAGGATATCACCTGGTTCCATCCGGATGACTATGACAAGATTCTGGAATTTGTAATTAAACAATTGCAAAATTGAATAACAATATCAATGTCGTCCGATTAAATTTTTAATTCTTAATTTTTAATTTTTAATTCTTCATTTTTATCCTATGATCCTCCTTGCCGACTCGGGCTCAACCAAAACCACCTGGACCTTAATGGAAGACCAGCGTATTGTCACAACCGTACGGACTGCGGGTATGAATCCGTACTTTATTACCTCCGAAACTGTTGAGGCGATCCTTAAAGCCGACCTGGTTCCCAACCTTCCTGCCGACTTTGTAAAGAAGATCTTCTTTTACGGGGCTGGCTGTTCCACAGAGAATAATAACAATATGCTCCGGGATGCGATGATGATCTTTTTCAGGAAGGCTTCTGTTGAGGTGTATCATGATATCCTGGGGGCAGCGAGGGCACTGTTGGGCAAAGAAAAAGGAATTGCTTGTATTCTCGGAACAGGTTGTAATGCTTGTTATTACGATGGGGACGAGGTTTACAGTAATGTTCCTTCCCTGGGTTACCTTTTCGGCGATGAGGGGGCAGGATCAAACCTGGGGAAGACCTTGGTAGGTAAATATCTGAAAGACAGGCTTCCGAAGGAGTTAAAGAAGGAATTTGAAGAGACTTACCGGCTGTCCCTTGAGGACATCCTTAATGCACTCTATAACAGGCCATTCCCAAACCGCTTCCTGGCCTCCTTCAGCGAGTTCATAGGCCCAAGGAAGGATCATCCTTTTCTTCATGACCTTGTCAAGAGCTCATTCCAGGATTTTATCGAAGAACAAGTCAAGAAGTATCCTGATCATAAACGACTGACCATCAGCTTCGTGGGCTCAATCGCTTGGGTTTATAAAGACATACTTCTGGAAGCTGCCGTCGGAAATAATCTTCATGTCGGAACCATTCTCAAATCTCCGATGGAAGGATTGATCACATTTCACCAAAATGAGAAATAAAAACTTGATTCTTTGTTCATAATCAGGAAATCTATAAAATATTTATTGGGGATTTTCCTCATAGACCTTATATAGACATCCGGTATAAATAATTCGCTGTTTTTCAATCAACTTTATAGTTTGTCTGCCTCTATCAGCGTCCAAACATAGTTCATCATTCGTCCGTCATTTGTCTTAGGTTTGCTTTTCTTGGCTCCGGAGTCACTAACGGGTAATATAATCTTTGTTAGATACATTCTTATCAGGATGGGTTAAGAATTATACGTACATATTTCTTCAATTTTCCTTATTGCATTGCTATTATATCTAATTTTCTTATATTTGAGGGACGTACCAAATAATTACCTTAAAATAATCTTCATTTCATTACGATTTTAAATTAAAAGGAGAACAACTTATGGAAAACAAAAAAGCAGATCTCGCTGGCCCGGGAATTGGCGACTACGCCGATCTTGTGAACGTCCTTCCAAAGGATTACGCGTCATTACTAAACCCAAAGGAAACACAGAATGCACTCACTGCGGCTAAGCAATACATTGAAGAAAATCTCTGCAAGGAACTCAACCTGATGAGAGTGGAATGTCCCCTGATCGTCGATGTTGAAAGTGGCGTCAATGATTATCTCGATCGTGATGGATCACGAACACCCATTCAGTTTCACATTAAAAACGACTACGATAAACATCCTATTGAAGCACAGGTCGTTCAGGCCGCCACCAAATGGAAG
>JBEKQA010000013.1:0-28811 GCA_049520195.1 Bacteroidales bacterium | reverse complement strand
ATGTATAGGAAATATAGAAGGCAAAGGCTACGAAAAGGGCCTGGAAATTACTCAACACGCAGGCTATTTTAAGATACGGAATAAGAATACCGTTCAGCCAGGTGACAAATCCGAAGATAAAATACAAGCTTCCGATGATCGTAAGAGACAAGACATAATTAAATTTAGCGCTGTTTGAAGGAGGGGAAATGGTATCACTCGTCATAGCCTGAGGTTGAAATGGTTTTGGCAAAAATAATAAATTAAGCTAATTGGTGCGCTAGAGATTAGATGACTTTCCTTTAAGGCGTCTTTCAGGAAGATATCGAATGTCGCAATTTGTCAATTAACTCTGTTCGAGTACTATTCATTCAGTTCCTTCTCCAGGCTTGTTTCAATAAACTTATTTAGTGACATTCCTTTTTGAAGCGCTTTTCGGTAAGCAAGTTTATGAAGCGATGGTTTTATTCTTACATTGAAACTTCCTTTGAAAGGTTTATCGGGTTCTACTCCTTTCTCTACACAAAAAGAAATATAGTCATCCACAGCTTCCTGGAATGCTTTTTTCAAGTCATGAGCATTATCCGACTCAAATGTTATTAAATCATTGATATGCTCAATCTTTCCGTAAAAAGTTTCATCTTCCGCTGAGAAGCTGATGGAGCCGATATATTGCTTATAGGTTAATGAATTCATTTGTTAACTTTATTATGTTCGCGTTTACGTAAAATAAATACAATAATATTTTGGAATCAAACCATATTATTATTTTTCAGTTTTTCAAGAATCATTTTAAGTATATAACGCTTTAGTTCTTTCTGCGGATGTGGCTTATGAAACATAATTTTGTCTTTTAAATTTTTATTATAGAACATTACAGCAGATCCGGATGATCTTCCCCTTTCTTCAGCGATATATCCAAATCCCTTTAATAAAACAACCATTTCATTATATGTAAAGTTTTCTGGCAATCTTAACAATTTTTCTATAAGTTTAGCATGCTTAGTCATCCATGCACTTTTTGCAAAGATAATAAAAATAAATGAAATTGCAACTGATTATTAGTTACATTCTAATGGCTTAATGTAGGACTTTAAAACTAATCGTCGTATATCGCATTTATTTTGGAACCAGCTTAAAAAACGAGTAGATATAAAGTCGTGGGTTATTCAGTCTCCAGACTGATGTTGATCCTTCCCGTAAATATAATTTCGGCTTTCACCGATTCCTGAGTGATAAAGATGTCGCCGATCTCCGGTTTATCAATGGTACCGGAAATTCCAAAGTACTGAACCTTTTTATTGCTATCAAGATAAGATTGTAATTGTGACTGTGCAGATTTAAGTTGTTCGCCGATATCGAATGATAGTTTTTTCTGGAGGGTCTCGATCAGGTTTTGATGGAAAAGCCAAGAAGCTGACCTGATCAGTACATTCTTTGTCCGGATATCAAAATCCAGGTCTTTGACCTTTAACGATGATGTTTCCTTATCATAGTATGGCTTGCCGGATAAATAGATGTTCCCCTTGATAGTACCTGCAATATTCAACGCAACTATAATTTTATCGCCACTTCCGTAAAGATAGATTTCTTTAACTTCAACCCTGTATTTTCCCTGGGTGTACTGATACCCCTCCAATTGTTTTTTTGCAATCTCATTAATACTGCGAAAGGGTATATCCAGGCCAAGACTGATCTTGAAATCGTTGTCGAGACGACTGGTGATCTTTAGGTCCGGGATGTTTAGGTTAAGATGGTAAGCAGGTTCATCACCATAGAAGAGTTCAGTGTTGGCTTTTATTCCAACAGTATGGTGAAGAATATCTACTGATCCCTGTATAGGAACCATACTGATTTCCAGCGGAGTGATTTTTGCCCACAGGGGGTATTCTTCCGAAAGTTTTATAGGTTCCTGTATCTTGTTCCAGATCTGCGCAAGGTTGGATTTCAGATCAAATGACGACTGGAATGCCTTATCGATATTCTTATTGATATCCTTCTCATTGGCTTGCATGAGCAAGTCGGATATGAAAGGCAACGGAATACTGATACCTGTTGCCAGCTGTAGCACAGGAGTAGTGATCCAGTCATAACCATCAGAAAATGTCATAGTCGAAATTGTCCAGTCTTTGCCGACGGAAATCCTGGTCCTGAACTTCAGGATCACGTTGCCTGTAACTTCCCGGGTATCGGAGATCCCGATGCCGAAAGCTCCGATCTCGAACTTCTTTTTGATCCAAACACTTAATGGGACCTGGTAAAGCAACTGATTCCCATCCATGGTCAGTTTGATGTCCGACATCTTCCAGGCTTTGATCATGAGGTTGTCATGATTGTTGTCGTCAAAACTGGTATCTGCATAAATAAGTCCGCGAAACTGTTGATTTACAATCTTTTCAACTTTTTTTAAATCAACATCGATCGGAATGCTGAAGTAAGAAACAGGGGGTTGTATTTTAGTCTCTTCATAGGATTCGGGTGGCCGTTCTACCTTCAGAACTGTGCAACCGGAAATACTTACAAAGAAAAGGGGAAGTAGTAAAACTCTCAGAAAAACAGGAAATCTTCTATTCATATTAGTGACTTAAATAATCTGCAGGTCAAATCTTTGCACTTCTCAACCTCAGGCTGTTGGAAACAACAGATACCGAACTTAGTGCCATTCCGGCTCCTGCTATCATAGGTTTCAGCAAAAATCCGGTAAACGGATACAGGACCCCTGCAGCAATAGGAATACTGATGACATTATAAAAGAAAGCCCAGAAAAGATTCTGGCGAATGGTCTGTACTGTTTTTCTTGAAAGCCTGATTGCGGAGATGATCTTTTCGAGATCACCGCTGATCAATGTGATCTGAGCGCTTTCCATCGCAATGTCGGTACCTGTTCCCAATGCAATGCCGATATCAGCCAGGGCCAGTGCGGGTGAATCGTTGATCCCGTCTCCAACCATGGCGACATGCTTTCCTTTTTCTTTCAGCTTCCTCACATAATCTGATTTTCCTTCAGGAGTGCTCTCTCCTTTAAAATGATCTATGCCCGCTTGGGATGACATGTGAGATGTGATGGCAACAGTATCTCCGCTCAGCATATGGACCTCAATTCCCATGTTCTTTAATTCAGCAACTGCTGCTGCTGAGGTTGGTTTAATCATATCTATGACTAAAAAGAGGGTTACGACAACCCGATTCTTTGAAACATATATAAGCGAGTATGCCTGTCTTCTCAATTGTGCATCTTTCTCCAGGAATGCAGGTGAAAACTGTCCTGCGTTTTCGAGAATATAGCTTTTGCTGCCGATATGATATACATCGCTGCCCACGAAGGCTGAGACACCTTTTCCTGAAGTACTTTCAAATCCTACAACATTAAGTGGAACGAAGCCGGGCTTTTTCAGATGGTTCACCAGTGCAGCTGCAAACGGATGCTCTGAGCGTGATTCGATAGAAACTACAGCATCTTCAACTGCAGCTTGATCTGTATAATTTTCATCCCATATGATTTCAGCTACTGAAGGTTTTCCTAAAGTAATTGTCCCGGTTTTATCCAGTACTATAGTATCTATTTTGCATGCAGTTTCGAGGCTTTCAGCATCGCGGATCAGGATGCCATGTTCAGCAGCCTTTCCCAATCCCACCATCAGTGCCGTCGGAGTGGCAAGCCCTAGTGCACAAGGGCAGGCGATGACCAGGACTGCGATGGCACAGATGAGTGCAATGGGACTTCCTGTCACTGGGTGCCAGTTCGACCATATAATAAAAGTAAGGATGGCTGTCCCGATAACAGCCGGAACAAAGATGGCCGCAACCTTGTCGACGAGTTTTTGAACCGGGGCCCTGCTCCCTTGAGCTTCCTGTACCAACCTGATGATCTGGGCAAGCATAGTTTCATTTCCCACTTTTCTTGCCGAAATTTTCAGGCTTCCGGATTGATTGATGGTGCCACCGATAACGTGATCCCCGACCTTTTTTTGAACAGGTACCGATTCGCCGGTGATCATGCTTTCATCTATAAACGATTCTCCTTCAGTCACATTTCCATCTGTAGGAATCTTTTCTCCAGGGCGGATCACAAGAGTATCCCCGACTTTTATCTTTGTGATAAGCATCTCTTTCTCAATACCATTCCTGATCACGATTGCAGTTTTCACCCCCAATCCCATTAGTTTTCTGATCGCACCCGAAGTACGATGTTTTGCCCTTTCTTCAAAATATCTTCCCATAAGGATGAAAGAGATAATGACCACCGATGATTCAAAATATGTATGCGGTTCAAAACCCCGTGACCTGAGGAACCCGGGGAAAATGGTGTTGAACATACTGTAAAGAAATGCTGTTCCTGTTCCCAGGGCGACCAGTGTATCCATGTTGGAAGAAAGATGAATTGCACGTTTCCAGGCGATGATAAAAAACTCCCGTCCGAATATGGCAAGTACCGGAGCAGAAAGGATAAGCATGATCCAGTTGGCATAGGGCAGGTTGTGAAACACCATCGAGATCAGAAACACCGGAACAGAGAATATAACTGAAAGAAGAGTATTAATTTTCAGTTTTTCTAACCTTTTATTCCTGTTATCCTCCTGATTATCATAACTTATTGATTTATCTGTGATAAGTTTGTAGCCAATTCCATCAACAACTTTTTCCATTTGTGGCGGGTTTATTACCTCAGACTCATATTCCACCACAACCTGTTCCATGGCAAGGTTCACGACGGCCGACTTTACACCTTCCTGGGCGGATAACAGGGTTTGAATGCTCAATGCGCATGAAGCGCATGACATCCCTTCCACAGGATATATTTCCTTAACAACTGACAATTGCTAAATTTTCTGCAAAGTTAAGCAAATCCTTTCTTGATGAGAAAGCCGGCCAGCCAATTCACCCTTTTTCCGCGTTACGCGTCACGCGTCACCAAACTCCCCTCCCTCTTGGGGTAGGGGCCGGGAGTGGGGTTCACAGCGTCACGCGTGATGTCCTGTCAGGTAAAGAGGATACTCGGAGCGTGACCATAATGATGGATTACTGGTATAGAAACCTTTTGATACTTCTCTTGGGTGTTTTCTCAAATTCGGATTCCACAATCTTAAAATCATTGATATTGATGTATTTGGGCAGCCGGTGCTTGAGATCATGTATATATCCTTTGAATATTTCGGGAAGATCCTTTTTTGTAACACCTGCTCTTTCCATTGCATCTGAATCAGGAAAAATCAATGCTATCAATTGATTATCACGTTCTATGACCAGAGATTCCATTACCAGGAAACGGTTGTTAAGGATGGATTCAATCTCATCAGGATAGATGTTTTTACCTGAAGGCCCAAGAATCATACTTTTGCACCTTCCTTTGATATAAATATTTCCTTTTGAGTCAATTACGCCCAGGTCGCCCGTGTGAAGCCATCCATCATCCTCCAGAACAGCATGGGTGGCCTCCTCATTTTTGTAATATCCCAACATGACATGATTTCCTTTGACCAATATCTCACCGACGACCTTACGAGGATCGGGGGAATCGATCTTTATCTCAAGCTCATCCACTATTCGTCCGGAAGCCCCCAGTTGCGTTGTTTTCCAGGAAGCATAAGAGATCAGCGGACCACATTCGGTCATTCCATAACCGACAGTGAAAGGAAAGTGTATCTTCCTGAAGAACCTTTCCGCCTGGTTGTTGAATGGAGCCCCACCAATAACGAGTTCCCTGAAGTTTCCCCCGAAAACATCCACCATCTTATGCCTTATTTTCCTGAATATCAACTGGTTTAAGAACGGGATATGAGACATGATGACTATCGCCGGTTTTCTTAGTACCGGTATGAGCTGTGATTTATAGATCTTTTCTATCACCAGCGGAACCGATAGGATCAACTCCGGTTTAAGATCCTGGAACGCCTGCATGATAATCTTTGGCGAAGGTGTTTTTGTCAGAAAAGTGATATCACAGCCAAGTGTGAACGGGAAAAGAAATTCAAACGCACAGCCATAGGTATGTGCCAGTGGAAGGAACGAGAGAATACGGTTCTTCGGATTTAGCGGCATATTCCGGTGTGCATAGAGAATATTTGCAAGCAGGCTTTTATGTTGCAGAACGACTCCTTTTGAAAATCCTGTGGTTCCGGAAGTATAACTTATGACGGCAATATCTTCCCCCTGAGAATTCCCGAAATTGATCATTTCCGGGGTAATATTTTCAATTCTTCCTGATGTTGATGCTGAGGCATTATCATCGACCGGTGAATCCCTGTGCTGATACAAAACAGAAAGATCCTGGATTTTCAGGATCTTCATGATTTTAGGCATTGCAGTGGGATCAAGGGTATTGAAAAGTGAATCTTCAGCAAAAAGAAGAACAGAATCGGAATGGGTGACAATATGATGTACGTCAGCCGGTTTAAAATCGGGAAGGATCGGCACGATCACCGCTCCATAGGTTACAGTTGAAAGGTAGATAATGCCCCAGTTGGCCGAGTTTTTCCCATAGAGTGCGACTTTATCTCCTTTCCTGATCCCCGATCGCTTGAATAATTCATGAATGTTCAGGATCTTCTCACCAACTTCCTTATAGGTGAAACTGCCATTCCCGTAATCTGAAAGAGCTCTAAACTCCCAGTTATACTTTATGGCATTTGCAAACAAAGAAATTAAATCAGTAGATGTTACGTTCATTCAGGTTGTTATTTGTTCCTACTTATTTAAAAACCCGGAAAAGAAAGATGTATCATATGAATGTAGACAAACAAAGGTATAAAAGTTTTGGGATTACATGTTACTTCACATAAGAAAATCTGTTTAGATTGACCAAGGGAGGTGGCAATTAACGTGAAGCGAAATAGCAAAATGCCGAAAACTCTTAGCTGGCGCGCGTCTGTGACGCGTGACACTGAAGAATCGTGACGCGAATTCCAGTGCTAAGCAGAAAAATCAGACCTGAGTTTAATATGAGTTATTAACACTTCTTAAATTGTTAGGGCAAAAACTTATATGTTTTGCCATTTTTTTGATTTCTGTTATGTTCATAATTAATTAATTTTAACTGCTATAAATAGTTTACTTTATCGTATTTTTATGTCATATTCTAAAACACTAATCCATGGCAGTATCATTTAATAATGCGATAACCAGTGAATACTCCGGCAGGGCTGGAGATATTGTTCTAAAGAATTACGACGGGAAGTCGGTAATGGCCAAGCGACCCGACTGCTCGAAGGTGATTAAGAGCGAGTGGCAATTGGCTAATCAGACCAAGTTTGCGAAAGCGGTGAAATATGCCCAGTATGTTTTGAAAAATCCTGCGCTATGCAAGTATTATAATAAGAAAAGGCCAGACCTTAGTGCTTATAATGCGGCTATCTCTGATTTTATGTCGAGACCGGTAATTGAGCGTGTTGATGTGAGCAATTATCATGGCCTCCCTGGGAATATAGTTACAGTTTCAACCTGGGACAAATGGAGCATCGAGGGTGTCAGCATGGTGATCTTTAATGTGTTAGGAGAAGTTGTAGAGTGCGGCGCTGCAGTTCCGGGACAGTTTTCGGGAAACATGGAATGGGATTATACGGCAACGGTGGAGAATGTTGACTATAAATCCTGCCGGATTTTGGTACGTGTTAAAGATCGTTCAGGCAATGTAGTCGAGGCGGACGTTGATATAGGTGGAACATAAAAAGTCACCAACCCTCCCCTCCCTCTTGGGGGAGGGGCCGGGGGTGGGGTTTACCGCCTTACGCGTGACGCGGCCATTCATGTAAATTTGAAAAATTATTTTTTTAAAAGTCAATGGTCTAGCATGGGAGAGGTATGTCAAGTCGGGAAATTTTGGTGTAAAATCAATCTCTCCTGCCTGCCAAAAGGCAGAAGTTGATTTATATTCCATTCTGACTTCAAAATTCGTTGATCAATATTCAATATTCTAATATTTTCTCTGTAACTATCCTTCTCTCTTCCTTCACTTAAACCATAGTCTTTCTTCGTTCTTTCTTCGTCTACCATTCGTTTACAGTATAAGTAACCTTCATCGATGAAATAATGCTCAAATAAGGATGAATCTCCTATGCAAATCCTAGGATAGGTTGCTAACAGGCACTGCAAATCGACTAAAAAATTTTTAACATAAATTTATTTTGATATGATCTAAATAAGTAGAAAGTTTCGTATTTTCGCATTCTATTTTTAAAATAAAAATAATATTCAACGATGCCACATTATTTTTCACTCGGCAAAATACCTCCAAAACGGCATACCATTTTCCGAAAGCCGGATGGAGCGCTTTACTCGGAGCAACTTGTTTCTACTGAGGGATTTTCAGATATCTATTCCCTGGTTTACCATTGTCAACCACCCACTAAGGTTTTAAAAATTGAAGAGGCCTATTCCGTTGCTCCCGAAATAGCCATTAAGCAGAATATGCAACACCGGAGTTTATACGGATTACAGGTAAAGGCGAAGGATGATTATCTTGAAAGCCGTGTCCCGGTAATTGTGAACAATGATGTATACCTCAGTCTTGCAGCTCCCTCAAAATCCATGACCGGATATTTCTTTAAGAATTCCGGTGCTGATGAAATGATCTTTATCCATGAAGGATCAGGAACACTGAAGACAATGTACGGCAATATTCCCTTTTCTTACGGTGATCATCTTATTATTCCAAGAGGAACCACTTACAAGCTTGATTTTAAAGATGAAAACAACAGGCTTTTCATCGTTGAATCTTTTACACCTATCCGGTTCCCGAAGAAGTATCTCAATTCCTCAGGACAACTTCTGGAACATGCTCCTTATTGTGAACGCGATCTGCACAAGCCCAGTAAGCTTGAAACCCATGATGAAACCGGAGATTTTCTGGTGAAGATCAAACGGGATGATATGATCTGGCCATATCATTATGAAACCCATCCATTCGATCTGATCGGCTGGGATGGCTGTCATTATCCCTTCGCCTTATCAATTCATGATTTTGAGCCAATCACCGGCCGTATTCATCAGCCACCTCCCGTCCACCAGGTATTTGAGTCGCCTGCTTTTGTCATTTGTGATTTTGTGCCAAGGTTATTTGATTACCATCCAGAAGCCATTCCGGTTCCCTATAACCACAGCAATGTTGATTCTGACGAAGTAATCTATTATGTTGATGGTGAATTTATGAGCCGGAAGAACATCGGTATCGGGCAGATCACACTTCACCCGAAAGGAATTGTTCACGGGCCTCATCCCGGCACGGTTGAAAAAGGGATCGGAGCGAAATCAACCCGGGAACTGGCAGTCATGGTCGATACTTTCAGGCCTTTGAGCCTGACAAAGCAAGCGCTGGCCATCGAAGATAAAGATTATTTCAAATCATGGAGGGAATGATCAGAAGCAAGATTATAATCAAAATTAACCATTAAGTGTCTATTGTTTATGAACAATCAAAATACAGATACCCAAGACTTTCTGCCCATTAACGGAACAGATTACGTAGAATTTTATGTCAGTAATGCCAAACAGGCTGCCCATTTTTATCAGGGAGCCTTCGGATTTCAGCCCCTGGCGTATGCCGGGCTTGAAACAGGATTAAAGGACCGCACCTCTTATGTTGTAATTCAGGATAAGATCAGGTTTATTTTCACATCCCCGCTTATACCCGATTCACCAATTTCAGAGCATGTAAAGCTGCACGGCGACGGGGTTAAAGTAGTGGCACTCTGGGTGGATGATGCCCGGAAATCATATGAGGAAACCATCAAAAGAGGTGCGAAATCTTACTTAAGGCCTTTAGATTTTATCGACAAATCAGGGAAAGTTGTCATATCGGGGATCCATACCTATGGTGAGACTGTGCATATATTCGTGGAAAGAAAGGATTATAACGGAATTTTTCTTCCCGGATTCGTCAAGTGGGAACCTCATTACCGGCCTTCTCCTACCGGACTTAAATACATCGATCATATGGTTGGCAATGTTGGTTGGGGTGAGATGAATAAATGGGTTGAATTCTATTCGAAAGTGATGGGTTTCTCGCAATTGATCTCATTCGATGATAAAGATATCTCGACAGAATATACCGCATTGATGAGTAAGGTGATGGCCAACAGCAATATGCGTATAAAATTTCCGATCAATGAACCCGCAGCAGGAAAGAAAAAGTCGCAGATTGAAGAATACATTGATTTTTATCACAGTGCCGGTGTTCAGCATGTAGCCATGGCTACCGACGATATAATAAAAACGGTCACTTCTCTCAGGGACCGTGGCGTTGAATTCCTCCAGGTGCCGGATAGCTATTATCAAACACTGGCATCAAGGATCGGAAAGATCGATGAAGAAATGTCCGGGCTGAAGGAATTAGGAATCCTTGTGGACCGTGATGAAGACGGATATTTGCTTCAGATATTCTCCCGTCCTGTGGAAGACCGGCCGACTGTATTTTTCGAAATCATCCAGCGGAAAGGGGCCAAATCATTTGGGAAAGGTAATTTTAAAGCGTTGTTCGAGGCAATAGAGCTGGAACAATCGAAACGGGGAACATTGTAACCGGTTGATAGAATTCATTATAAGAAATCATTATATGAACAAAATTATTGATTCCGGTTTGACTTCATGGATTGAAGTCGAAAAAGACAGTGACTTCCCTATTCAGAACATTCCTTTTGGTGTTTTCAGAAGCCCGGGTAAGCAACCTTCTGCAGGTACCAGGATCGGAAATACTGTTATCAGTCTTCATGAACTTTCAAAATATTCATACTTAAAAGGAACCGGTATTGAAACCAGATTCTTCAACAAACCAATATTAAATGACTTCATTGCGCTTGGCAAGTCTTCGAGAAAGAAGGTGAGAGAGCGACTTATAGAATTATTTTCAAAAGATAACCCTCTCTTACGCGACAATTTAAAGGCAACAAAAGAAATATTGTTCCCTGTTGATGAAGTGGAAATGATGATACCGGTCAAACCCGGGGATTATACTGATTTTTACTCAAGTGAGCAACATGCAAGGAATCTCGGCACTATATTAAGGGATGCCCACCGTGCGCTTAACCCGAATTGGAAACATATTCCGGTAGCTTATCATGGACGTTCCTCGTCGATCGTGATCTCAGGAACTCATGTTCACCGGCCTAAAGGACAAATAATTTCCTCATCCTCTGCATCCCCTGAGTTTGGACCAACAAAACAGCTTGATTTTGAGCTTGAAGTAGCATTTATTACGGGTAAACCGACTGCATTAGGTGAGTCGGTCAAGACGGCAAAAGCAGAAGATCATATATTTGGTTTTGTTCTATTCAATGACCTTTCAGCCAGGGACATACAGAAATGGGAATATACTCCCCTGGGACCTTTCCAGGGTAAGGATTTTGGATCAGTAATATCACCATGGATCGTAACCTTAGACGCACTTGAACCTTTCCGTACGGCAGGACCTTATCAGGATCCACCTGTTCTCCCCTACCTATCATTTGAAGGGAATCATCATTTTGATATCACACTCGAAATATTCCTTAAAACATCCGGTAATAAGGAGTCCCGGATAAGTAAAACCAATTATAAAAATATCTATTGGAATATAGCTCAGCAGCTGGCTCATCAAACGGTAAATGGTTGCAATATTAATGCAGGAGATATCTATTCCTCGGGTACGATCAGTGGTACAACACGGGATTCGTATGGTTCGATGATCGAACTGTCCTGGGCCGGAACACGACCTTTGAGAATATCTGGCGGAATTGAAAGAGAATTTCTTGAAGATTATGATACGGTCATCTTTCGTGGATATGCAGAAAAGGATGGACTCCGGATTGGATTCGGAGAGGTGTCGGTAAAGATACTACCTGCGAAAGAATGATCTTTTAAATGATTGTAATTATGGAACTTAATGAAGTGCTTGATAAGGTACCAAAACACCTGATGAGTTTGGTTATCGATCAGCCTTACAACGATTATACAGCACAGGACCATGCCCTTTGGCGCTATGTGATGCGACAGAATGTCAGGTATCTGAGTAAAGTTGCACATGGGTCTTATCTTGATGGATTAAAAAGAACCGGAATTAACCTTGATAAGATCCCCGTTATGTACGGTATGAACCGCATTCTGCGTGAAATAGGGTGGGCAGCAGTTGCAGTTGATGGCTTTATACCGCCTTCTGCATTCATGGAATTTCAGGCTTACAATGTTTTGGTTATTGCCGCTGATATCAGGCCAATAGACCAGATTGGATACACCTCAGCCCCTGATATTATTCATGAGGCTGCAGGTCATGCTCCTATCATTGCCAATCCTGCATATGCATCCTATTTGAGGCGATTCGGCGAGATCGGTTGCAAGGCTTTTTCATCAGCAAATGATTACAGGATGTATGAAGCCATCCGGCATCTTTCTATCCTGAAAGCAGATCCTTATTCCGATAAAACTATGATCCTCGATGCAGAGAATGCCATTGACTTTCTTGAAAAAAATCTGGGTGAGCCATCAGAACTTGCAGAGATCCGGAATCTTCACTGGTGGACGGTCGAGTACGGGTTGATTGGCGAACTGGACCAGCCGAAGATCTATGGAGCAGGACTCTTGTCCTCGATATCCGAAAGTTATTATTGCCTGCAGCCGAAGGTAAAGAAGATCCCTTACTCACTGGATGCAGCTCATTACAGTTTTGACATCACCGAACCTCAACCTCATCTGTTTGTAACTCCCGATTTCGATACTCTCACCAACGTACTTGAGGAATATGCCAACACGATGGGGTTCAGAAGGGGAGGGTTGGAAGGCATAAAGAAAGCCATTCTCTCTGAAGCTACGGCGACCTGTGTTTACAGTTCAGGGTTGCAGGTATCCGGAACTTTTACAGATGTGATCGATAAAAACGGAGAACCTGTATTCCTAAGGACAACCGGTCCGACAAACCTGAATTTCGCAGGAAGTGAAATTCCCGGTCAGGACAAGGTTTACCACAATCATGGATTCAGTTCACCTGTCGGGATGATCAAAAAGCTTGCTGTTCCCCCTGAAGATGCAACAGATGACCAATTACAGGAAATCGGATTGATCGAACAGGAGAAAGTTGAAGTTGAATTTGCTTCGGGCTTGAAAGTAAAAGGATTCCTGGTCGAGAAAATAAGAAAGCAGGAAAAACTTATCATTCTCAGATTGACCGAATGTGAAGTAAACTACCAGGGAAAGATTTTGTATCAGCCTGGCTGGGGTATGTACGATATGGCTGTTGGAAGCAGGATCGTTTCCTGTTTTTCCGGTCCGGCCGATCCAGTAGCATTCGGATTGACTTATCTTGTCCCTTTAGAAAAGACTCACAAACTGCAACATACTGAAAAAGCCAAACACCTTTTTTCACTCTATCAGCGGGTCAGTGATACACGTGAAAGTGACAAGAATATTAACCATCTTTCTGATGTCTGGGAAGAATTAAAAACGAATCATCCGGATGATTGGCTTTGTGCCCTTGAAATCCTTGAATTATATGGCCGGCAGAAAAAACACAAACTTCACAGGGAAATAAGGCAATTCCTGGATTCAAGAAAATCAGAAAATGACAATATGTTTAAGCTTATTGAGGATGGCTATGCCGTAATAAATGTCTGATCAATAGTCTGTTATTAGTGCGCTTCAATAAAAGTCGTCAATTCTTCATGCCATTTATCAATGTCAAGTGTCCTTGGAAAAGTTTCTTCATTAAAAAGAAGGTCGACAAGATAGCGTGAATTCTTACCTCCATTATAAACGGCCTTGGCACAGGATATGCAATAAACAACAACATCATTCTCAGGCATTTCAGAGGTTCTTTTAACCATCAGCTCTTTGACCTCTTCAACTGGGATCAGACCATAGAAACTGTCGCCGCAACAAGTGCTTCTGGTCCGGGTGTTCTTTGGTTCCACAAGGTTTATGTTCATCTTTTTCAATAGCGCCCTGATAGCATCATGGATCTTTTCCTGGTCTCGTGTCGGGCAGGCATCGATGATCGACATGGAGCGGCCCTTGTAATCGGGGAATGCAAATGAATCGGTTTCAGCCAATATTTCCCACAGTGAGATTGTAGAGATATCCCGATAATCATTGGCAAAACGTTTATTGCATCCCGGGCAAATATTAATAACAACGGTACCAGGTTCCAGATTGGGTTCATGTTGACAGCAGGTCAGATGAAGATCCATTTCACCGAGAAGCTCATTCAGCATAATATGAACCTTTCTTACTAAATCGGGTTTATAAATCATGAAGGCACAACCGGGAGCAAAGACCCTGTTTTTTATTTCCTTATTAGTCATGGAAGTCTTATTGGTAATGAGTATTCGTAGTTTTCAGAGTCTGAATTTCAAGGAAGGAAATCCCTGCCTTAAATGGATAATTTGAACTGTACAAAGGTAGCAAATGAAACCAATAAAAACCAGGTGATTAAGCGCAATGACAGTAAATTATTAATATGAATTACTCAAGATTGAGTCAACAGGAAAAGAGTCTAAAATCTAAACAGCAAAGCTAAAATGATCCGGGTTTCGGATTTAACCAGGTCGGGTCTCCAGTCAGGGGGTAAGGGAGTTGTCGTATAACCTGATGGGGATGTCACACCTCCTCTTCCCGCAAAATAGGGAACACTTGATTCCCTGTGAACAAACTCAAGGCGGAAGGTTATACATTGCCATGGCATTACATCAAAATTCGTTGAACAATCCCATCCCTGGAACTTGTCACCTGGATTTGTAGTAAATGGAAAGGCTCCTTCAGTTTTGGTGGGATCATTCGGATCAGGCAACGGACTTGCCTGTCCCGTAGGTAATAAAACTAAGTACCGGCCGGGATTGGTCATATAACCTCCCCCTATTGTCCATGCAAGCTTTTTTTTAAGGAACCATATTCGATTGTATATCATTCCACTCGCAAAATACTGTGCCGGTCCATGTGCACTATCTCCGTTAGTGAATCCATTAACACCATCTCCTTTTTCAAATCCAAAATCTCCTGTCAGGGAAAGTGCCATCATACTGACTCCCTTTGATGCTGGGCGGTTAAAATACCTGAAAAGTAAGCTGTTATCTGAGTGAAACCGTTTTCTTCCGGGCAAACCTGCCGCATCGGTTCCGTAGTAATCATTCGTCAATAATTTAAAGTTACTGTTGGGCATCCAGGTTACATTGAATCCTACTCCGGGCATGCTGTTGAATGATCCATAACTCTGCCAGCCATTAATGATCCAGCCTTCGACTTTCAAATAATTTGAAGGAAAGAGCTGTAAACGGATACCGTTAAAAAACCAGGGCGTATTATCAGATGTGAAGGAAGCCTGGTATTCCCAGTTTTCAGGCTGGTAATAAGAATTCAGTCCGATATACGACATGAACATACCTGCATCGATATTTATTCCGTACCATTTATCGAAATGATATCCAACATATGCTTCGCTCAGGTACCGGTAAACATCGGCTAACTTATATTGTCCTCGATAGGGGCTCAAATCGTTTCGGGGAACAACAATAGAACGGGTTCCAAACTGCGTCATAATTCGCGCCCGTGCACCATTGAAACTGAAATCACCACCGAAATGCAAAGCCGAAAGTTGGATCTCATTGTCACGTGCCAGTGCCGTTGATCCTACTACTGTATTATCAATCGGATTATTAAATGAATAAGTGTAATTAATGTCCATCATTATACTGGGCATAAAATATTTCCAATGACTAAACAATGATGAATCCCTTCGATCGCTGCCATTTTGCCAGGTCATATCAATCCCTTCGAAAGGATTCTTTTCAGGTTCTGTGACCTTCTGCGCAATCAAGTTAATACTGAAAATACTTGTCAATAAAAGGATTAGAGTTGTTTTCATAAGTTTATATTTTAATTGACATTCATTTTGCATACAGCTTGATTACTTTCCTTAAAAACACGGTTTATCATGGTAATTTTGTTAAAGCTGTCATATGTTGTAAGATCCCGGTCTCCCGAAAAGTAAACATCCAGAAGAACATGAAAACAGACGTCTTTTGACAGAATTAATTTCAGGTTTTGTTTTGAAAGAGGGTAAATTGGTGAATCAGCGTTTTCACTAAAGAAATAATTCGTGACCCGGTGGATATTCCTGGGCGCACCAACAACAGAAGTAGTACTGTACAACAATATTCGTTCTGCAGGATTTAGAATTTTATATGAAACTTTATTGAAGAATCTGTAACAAATATTATTCTTATCCCGGATTCCGAAAATAGAATCCTTTTTCAATCTTACAACCTTTTTCCCGATCACTATTTTGACGGGTGAATCATAGGAGATATCGTTCGGACTCAAACTATATTTACTGTCTGATTCAGGCATGTATGAAATTTTACCATTATTAAAATCAGCTGCAGTTAAATAGACACCCTGGTTTATTTTTTGAGCACTCAGGTCATATTTGAATGTGAGAATAAGAATTGTTATAAAGAAGATTATCCTTTTCATGATTTGTAGATTTAGTAAAATAGAGCGATTGAAATACCAAGCCTGTGCCAAATCAACAATTACCGGCAGATGGTATTGTAAATGATTGATAATTAAGGAATTAAGAAGAAAAATAATTTTCATTGCTGAAAATAAAAAAAGAACTACTCTTCTAAATTGATAGGAATAAGAACGTTATGGAAGGGATAAAGATTCGTTCCATTAAATTAAATTAACTCTTCTTACAGACCGCAGTAGTTTCAATTAGTCTAAAGAATGAATCTTGCTAAGAAAATGTCAACCAGTGATTTAGTAGTGAAAGAAATGATAAGAAAGTTAGAAGCCACTACCTATTTTGAAACCGGCTGCGGAAACATTTTATCCAGGAGGTAATCTTTAACTTTCCGGGGAACTATCTTGCTTACAAAAGCCAGTAATTTCACATCAGAGGCAGGAAGAATGAGGAATTTCATTTTCCCGTGACATTGCTTTAGGATTTTTCTCCCTTCTATTTCAACCGGGACCGTTTTGCGTGGACTTCCTGTTTTCATCCATTCCGGAGAAGTGCGGATTTCCTCATGGAACTGAGGAGTATCCATATCTCCCGGACAGGAAACATAAACGTTAATACCTTTGCACAACAATTCTCGCCTGAGTGCTTCACCAAAATTAATCAACCCGGCCTTTGTAGCGCAGTACAAGGTGTATCCCGCTGCTCCCATCAAACCAAATCCCGATGATGTAATCAGCACTTTTGAGCCTTTCTGCAGCAAAGGCAGAAACTGCCACGCAGTCATTATTGTTCCGGCAAAGTTAATATCGATTTGTTTCCTGAGAATTGAAACATCTTTATAATCAGAGAGTAATTGGGGGATGACCATTCCTGCATTAAGAATTAAAAAATCTAGTTTAGTTCCGCCGGCCTGGACCTGGTCAAAAGCTTTCTTTAACTGATCCCCATCTGAGATATCACAGGAAATACCCCGGGCTTCAATTCCCTTTTCCTTGAAGGAAGCTATTGATTTATCGATTTTTGCCTGCTCACGTGCAATAATGATTATATCATAACCTTGTTTCCCTAATTCCTGGGCAAATACAAATCCAAGTCCGGATGATCCACCTGTGATTAAAGCTGTCTTTTTCATATTTAATAGATATTAAGTAAGCTGATTGACCAGAGCAAAAATAGTAATTAAATGAAATAAGATAATAAATCTTCGAATGTCATAAATTGAATATGAAAACAATGATCTCAAAAGAACAGAGGTTAAAAATGAGGTGCGAGTGTCTGACTATGATCTACTTTCTGCAAATCAAATTGACGTTTGCAGGATATTAATCCTGATTTCATTAAAAATTCGTAGGTTTGTTCAAATAATAAAACCAAACTCACAAGGAACAGACTTATACACCTTACAAAAGTATTCTATTGATCCAAAAATCAGAGTCTGTTTACCGGTATTTGGTTTGAATCAATTGACTATCCAAAAAAGATTATTGTTAAAAAGGAGATATAGGAAAGTTCTTAATCAGACGATGACTATGAAGCAATGGATCATATTGTTAATTTTCTTCATTTATTCCATCTTTTCTTTTGGACAGAATTTTCCTAAGACAGAAATTCATCAATTCTTCTCACAAGCCACCCAGAATAAAATAGCGAACAAGGATAAATATATTGTCATTCCAGATAAAATAGTCGACACAACCCACCATTCCGGTGTATTTGAGGTAGTTGAAAAATTAAAAGAATTGAAGACTGACAGGCTTCAAAAGAAGCCTGTCGGAGGAGATACCCTCGTTATTGGAATTTCACCCAATGATTCACTGATTGTCAATGGTATATTTTTCCACAATGGCCCTGTATTTGTTCTGGGAAACGGTGTATTAAGATTTAAACACGCCAATGCAACGATTGTTGGAGACCTTTATGTTTGGGGAGATCATGCCCAGGTAACTGCTGATTCATCTTATCTCTATTTCCCACAGGAATACTTTTACCAGCGTTCTTTGATCATCGCTGGAAACGGGAAGGTCATTTATAATAATATCACGCTTGACCACAGCGGACTTTCTCATAATATTGTTTTAACGGATTCGGCAAGTATTACTGAAAATAACGTCACTAACATCGGTTTTACTACTTGCGGACTAAATAAAGCTGCAGTAATCAATATCAATGGTATCAATCAGGCTGGAGAATTTGTCATTCAGGATCAGTCAAAACTAAATTTCCACAACGCAAAAACAATTCTTTTATGGTTTCATGTTCCTGAAGCAGGCACTTTTAATTATTCTTTTCCAAATGGAGATACGGTTCAAGCCTTTTCCCTGGACAATACTACGGCAGGCATTTCCGGTATTGACTACAGCGTTCAAGTCGACTCAAGCACGGACGTTATGTGGGCATTGATGCCTGCAACCGGAAGCAATGTTAGCATCTCAAATTCAAAGATCCGATCAATCGGTCTCTGGTTCCTGGGACATGACTCAATCCCGGTAAGCGGTCTGGTGGATAATTCCAATTATATAGATTACACAGCCAATCTCAGTGACCGTTACCTGCATCTTTCCAATTCCAGTGTTCTTACCTGGAGTTTGTACCCTATGGATACAGTTAACCTGTATGTGACCGGTTGTATCGTAGGCGAGATAGGATCAGAATCCAATTGCAGGGTCACTACGAGTGATGCATTTGTGGATGGTTCAGGTGGTTACTGGTGGGCAACCGATCAGACCCTTATGATTGGAGAGAACTGTATGGCAGTGAATGCAATCCGGAGCAGCCAGAGTGCCTTTTTTATATTCGCATACAGTACCTTAAACCAGGGAGAAGCATCTGCAATGGGGAATTCAATAATGATGATCGTACAAAGCCAATTACCGGGTCCTCCAATGCTCTATGATGGTTCTTGTATCTGGTATTCATGGTTGGGAAACCCTGCCTCAGCATTCATTGATACCATTGTCCCGATATCAGGTTCTGCCTGGATCGATAAAACTCCCACAAGTCATCTCATGGATTTTGGATGGTACAGACTTTACTGGCAGAAGTCAGGAGACACAGCCTGGTACCCGGTTGGAAGCAAGATTTATTCTGAGAAGAAGGATGAGATTCTGACAAACTGGGATACTCATGGAATTTCTCCGGGTTTGTATTATCTAAAACTTGTTCTTTCAGATAATACGCCTGATTCCAATAAAACTGAAGCATTGAATGGGATTAATCTTTTACCGAAGACTTTTGGTGTGGATGAACTTCATTTAAAGTACTTTAATGCTAGTATTTTCCCCAATCCGGTCAGTGAAAATTCAGTAGTGGAATTTTATCTGCCATTCAATGAACAAGTTGAGATCACAATTGTTGACATGAGTGGTAAGGAGATTTCCCATACTGCGAAACAATTTCCAGGAGGAAACAATTTTACCCCATTAAACAATACTAAATTACCTGAAGGCACTTATTTCTGCATTCTGAAGAGCAGAGACAATGCTGAAACAGTCAGATTCATAAAAAAGTAAATCAATAACCGTTATAAGAAAGAATTTGGTTTGTTTCCTTTCGCTTCTTCTTTCTTATTTCATCTGTCGGAGGGTAGCCCACTAATAGTATCAATTCAAGACGCAATTCTTTCGGAATATGCAGTAATTCCTTTATTTTCCTCTCATCAAACCAGCCTATAATACAAGTACTTAACCCTTCTGCCGTGGCCTGGAGGCAGAAATGGGCTGTAGTAATCCCGATATCAATTAATGGATAGTTTTTATCTTTCAAAACCCGTCCAACAGCGGTAGTGATATTAGTTTTCTCACGAACAACTGCGACAAGAACCGGGGCCTGTTTTGTAAACCTGTTTATCATTATCACATTGGAACTTGTATGTTCAGCAACAGCATCTTTCAATTCAGGATTATCTATAATTATAAATTTCCATGGCTGTGAGTTATTGGCAGAAGGAGCCAGCCGGGCAGCTTCAATGCATCTTAATAGCTTTTCTTTTTCAACCGGTTTGTCTGAATAGGTTCTCTGACTTTGACGGCGCTTTATTAAGTCGAGGAATTCTGTTGATTGCATAATTCAAATAATGGTTTGGATTGATGATCTGAATGTGCTTAACTTTGGGATTATTATCGGCAAAGGTAACGTTTACCCGCGAATTCATCTCTTGATTTATCAGCCTTTTGAGCCAAAGTCAAAAAGCTTTCTCACCGGGTCAAATCGTAAAAATTGATTATCATTGTAGGTTGATATTTTATTATCTATGAAGCGATTATATTATTCAAAATAGCTCTGCACTTTACCTGTTGATCTCGTTCTTTTCTGAAAATGGATAACTTATGAATGCCGCAGTCGTTATAGAAAACAAAAAATTAAAGTGATTACACTGTATAACCAGAACACATGGATACAAAACAGGATCCTTTCATCGAGAAAATCTTAGGAAATGCCCTGAACGCTGCGCATGCAATGGGAAAATTAGACCAGCAGCAAACTGATAAAATTGTCCGCTCCATTTATGAGACCGGTTTCAATCACCGATTGGACCTGGCAGAAATGGCATTCCAGGAAACGGGTGTTGGCAATGTGCATGATAAGATGATAAAAAATATTATAGCGACCCGTTTCGTCTATCGTGATATTTCTCATCAGAAAACTGTCGGGATCATTAATGAGGACATTGGAAACCAGATCATTGAGATAGCCCGGCCGATGGGCCCGATTTTCGCGATCACACCAGTTACAAATCCAACATCTACGGCTTTATTCAAGATCCTTATCGCGATGAAAAGCCGGAATCCCATAATTATCTATCCTCATGGCGCGGCACGCAAATGCACCAGTGAGGCCGCCCGCTTATGTTACGAGGCTGCCCTTCATACAGGTGCCCCCGAAAACTGCATACAATGGATTCCACGAATTACCCGCGAACAGGTGTTGAACCTGATGAGTCATAAGAGGATGGCGCTTGTCCTGGCTACCGGTTCAGTCAGCTTAGTTAAAGCTGCTTATACTTCCGGTAATCCGGCAATCGGAGTCGGACCTGGCAATGTCCCTGTTTACATTGGCAAAAGTGCGGATGTTAAATTCGCCGTTGAACAGATCCTGTTGTCCAAAATGTTCGATAATGGCACTATTTGCGCCAGTGAGCAGGCTGTCGTGGTTTCCCGTTATAATGCTTTTCAGGTAAAGGAAGAATTTACCCGCCAGGGGGCTTATTTTCTTTCTCAGGAAGAGATTGAAAAGGTTGGAAAAATTGCATTCAATAAGGCCCAGCGATCAATGAGTCCCGAGGTAATCGGGAAACCTGCCACTGCCATTGCAGAAATGGCAGGAATTCAAATCCCTGAAGGGACCCGTTGCCTGATTGCCCCTATGGAAAACTCACAGGTCGGTATAGATTGGCCCCTTTCACTCGAGATCCTTGCTCCCATCCTTGCATTCTATGAGGTATCAGGCTTTGAAGAAGGGATTGCACAATGCAGGAAAATTAATGAACATGGCGGACTGGGTCATACCGTAAGTATTTTCTCCAACGACGATGAAAAGATCCGTTATTTTGCACAATCCCTAAATGCAGGAAGGATTGTTGTGAATACTCCATCTTCCCAGGGAGCCCTGGGTGGTCTTTACAACGGACTGACCCCTTCATTGACCCTCGCCTGTGGCTCAGGTGGGAAAAACTTTACGACCGATAACATTTCCGTTCGTCATCTTCTGAATATCCAACGAATTGCTTACCGGAAAATAAGTTTCTGTGCCGAACACCAGGCAGGAAATGCTTTTTGTTGCGATCAGCATCTAAACATAGACGAGATTGATAAAAAATGCCTTAAAAACAAAAATTGATAATTACACATATATCAATCTCTGGCCGCAGACTTGTCAAATGTATTGAAAAAGCTTTATCCTTTTAATTATTTTACACTCATGAAGCCTGTCACAAAAATTTACACACTTTCCGAATCCATGAAAGTCAAAACCGACACACAGGTCAAGACTAAAAAGCTGATCACGGAATAGGCTAATCTGGTTTGATGAAACTGCCAGGCTTTGTTTCTTAAAGGCCTGGCAGTTTTATTTCAGTTATGAGAATTTAAAAAAGTAATGAGCAATTTATTGAATTCCAATGGATTGGTTTCCATTGGAGAATGATGAGCGGTAGGAATGACCTTCAGGTCAATTGTAGGAACATTACGTTTCAGTTTCTTCCCGTTACTCAGATATATTGTACGGTCCTTTTTACCCCAAATCACCAGTACCGGCAAATCTAATAATCCATCAACATGCAGGTGACGTATCTCATGGGCATTTGCGAAGATATTAATTACTGAAGCTGCAGATCCTTTAAGTTCCAGCGGATCCATATATCCTTTCATCTCTGAGGAATCAAGAGGACGGCCATAAACCTGCTTCATCAGCCTTGCCATGGCTTTACTGGAAATGATATTCTGTTCAGCTAATGAGACCAAAAGCGGATTAGTTTCTTTTAATTTTGATAATGTAACAAAGGTACCCTTCAGATTCCGATTCCTTATAAAAACCATCGCATCCACAAGTGTAACTGTTTGAACGCGATCAGGATTCATGAGGGCCATCGCCTCTACGGCACCTCCTCCCATCGAATGACCCACAATATTCCATTTTCTTTTATCCGTAGTGTCAACCTTCTCCAACAATTTCCAGATTAAATGAGCCCGGCTACTTTGTGACTGGTTGACTCTGAGGTTTCTGTCGCTATATCCAAACCCGGGTAAATCAATGGCAAATACTACATAACCAGCCTTTACCAAGGTATCTATATTGTTGCGCCAGCAAAACGTCGATCCGCAAAAACCATGAACCAGTAAAACCTTCCCCTTACTGTTTTTGATTCCTTCATTAAAAATCCTGTAATGAAATGTTGCCGAATCGATTTTCAGATATTGGCTGTTCTTGTATGGCACTCCGGGAATTAATGGCAATCCTTGCTGGCTATAAGCCTTGTAACTAATGTAAGGAGCCAGCAAAAAAAACAGGAAAAGGAATGAAATTTTTTTCACCTTCATCTTTTATTCAGGAACAAAAATAGCATCTTTTCATGTGCAGCATAAGTGCAACCCTTGAATTGAGCTATTATTTATTCATGAAATAGCAGATTTTTAAATACTTTTGGCCTAATATTCACGTTCGATAACCTGATATTTGATTAGAATGGATAAAAATAAGCTGAAAGTCTACCTGCCATTGGTCTATGCAGGGATATTACTTGTCGGAGTCCTGTTGGGACTTGAACTTGGCAAGGTTGGGAACGGAACTTCATTATTCAGACCCAAAAGTCAGGATAAAGTAAATGAAGTTATCAATTATGTAAAGCAGAATTATGTTGACACAGTTGTCCGTAATCAATTGGAAGAGAAAGCGATAACTGGATTGTTGCAGAGCCTGGATCCTCATTCGGTGTACATTTCTCCCAGCGAGTTTCATGATGCTACCGACCCACTTCTTGGTGGTTTTGAAGGAATCGGGGTTCAGTTCAGGATTGACCACGATTCTATAACTGTCATCAACCCCGTATCCGGCGGGCCATCTGAGAAGCTGGGTATTAAAGCAGGAGACCGGATCGTGAAGATCGAAGGAAAGAATGTTGCGGGTGTCAAGATCACCAATAATGAGGTTTTGAGAAAACTGAAGGGGAAAAAGGGGACGAAAGTAAATATTTCCATTTTCCGTAAAGGTGTGAAAGGCCTTATTGATTATACCATTACCCGTGATGTGATCCCGATCTACAGCCTGGATGTCTCGTATATGATCGACCCGGCTATCGGTTATATTCGCCTCAATGATTTTTCAGCAACCACCCATGATGAGTTGATAAAAGCACTTAAAGACCTCAACTCGAAGGGGATGAAAAAGCTGATCCTCGATCTTAGGGGAAATGGTGGCGGCCGGTTACAGGCAGCTATTGATGTTGCAGATGAGTTTTTACCGGATGGGAAACTGATCGTTTATACAAAAGGAACACATCGACCAAAGGAAACTGCCTATGCAACCTCAGGCGGACTCTTTGAAACAGGAGAACTGGTCGTACTTATTGATGAATGGTCGGCTTCAGCAAGCGAGATCGTAGCAGGAGCAATTCAGGATAATGACCGTGGCCTTATCATCGGAAGAAGATCATTCGGGAAAGGACTTGTCCAGGAACAGCTTGATTTTAAAGATGGTTCTGCCATCAGGGTAACCGTTGCACGCTATTATACACCTACCGGACGCTGTATCCAGAAATCCTATAAAAATGGTTCGGAAGACTATTACAACGATTATTATCACCGGATCCTTTCAGGAGAAATGGAAAATCCCGATAGTATCCATTTTGCCGACTCCCTTAAATTCAAAACCCCAAAAGGGAAAATTGTTTACGGAGGAGGAGGCATCATGCCAGATATCTATGTTCCTGTAGGAAAAGATACGACTTATAAATATTTCAACCTTTTAGCAAATAAAGGGCTGATTTATCAATATGCTTTTGATTATACAGATAAGAACCGTCGTAATCTTAAGTACCACACGTTCAATGATTTTAACAGAAATTTCGAGATCACGAATCCTATGTATTCCGACTTCATTGACTATACATCAAAAAGCGGAATCAAACGGGAAGGTAAAGACCTGACCGCGTCTGATGCCCGTGCTAAAGTTCTTCTGAAAGCTTATATCGGAAGAAATATCCTCGATAACCCGGGATTTTATCCCTTGCTGAACAGTATCGACGAGACAGTTCTGAAGGCAGTATCAGTCTTGCAATCCAGGAAACCATCCTGATAGTGAGAAATCAATTTATTATCATGTTGACATTTCTTATTTGACATATTATATTTGATCATTAATTTTAAAACAATAAAATATGATTCATGAATTACCGAAGCTTCCCTATGCATTGAATGCATTGGAGCCATATATCTCACAACGTACGGTAGAGTTCCATTATGGAAAACATCACCAGGCCTATGTAACCAATCTGAATAAATTGATCGCAGGGACCGAATATGAAAATTTGTCACTCGAAGACATTATCAGGAAAGCCACAGGAGGGATCTTTAATAATGGCGCCCAGGTGTGGAATCACACATTTTACTGGAATTGCATGAAGCCAAAAGGTGGCGGAGAACCCACGGGTAAACTTGCAGATGCCGTAATGAAAAATTTCGGTTCTTTTGCCGAATTCAAGGAGAAATTCTCTACAGCTGGCGCAACTTTATTCGGTTCCGGATGGGCCTGGCTGGTCAAGAAAGCCGATGGCTCATTGGTCATCACCCAGGAAAGTAATGCCGGTAATCCTTTGAGAACAGGAGACCAGCCTTTGCTGACCTGCGATGTCTGGGAACATGCCTACTATCTTGATAAACAGAACCTTCGCCCCGGCTACATAGCCGATTTCTGGAATCTGGTCGATTGGGACGCTGTAGCCGGCAGATTATAACTGCCTACAACGAAAGTTTTGAATCCATAATCACCGGAATTTCGCTTACCGGTATCCGCTCCTGCAACATAGTATCGCGGTCGCGGAGCGTTACGGTATTATCTTGTAATGTCTGATGGTCTATGGTGATGCAGTAAGGCGTTCCTATCGCATCCATCCTGCGGTAACGCCGGCCAATGGTGTCTTTCTCCTCATAGAAGCATTGTATCCGGTACTTAAGGACATCCATGATCTCCCTGGCTTTTTCGGGGAGCCCGTCTTTCTTTATCAGAGGCAAAATCGCAACTTTTATGGGTGACAAAATTGCAGGCAGGCTTAACACTACCCGCTCGGAACCATCTTCCAGCTTTTCTTCCCGGTAAGCATGACTAAGTACTGCAAGGAAAGTACGGTCAAGACCGATTGACGTCTCTACTACATAGGGAACGTATCCTTCATTCTGTTCAGGATCAAAATATTGGATCTTCCTTCCCGAAAATTTCTGATGGGCGCCCAGGTCAAAGTCAGTTCTTGAATGAATCCCTTCAATCTCTTTGAAACCGATCGGGAATTCAAATTCAATATCCGTGGCAGCATTGGCATAATGAGCTAGTTTATCATGGTCATGAAAGCGGTACTTTTCAGCAGGTATGCCCAGAGATAAATGCCAGCGCATACGCTCCTCTTTCCAATAAGCAAACCAATTCAGCTCTTCACCGGGTTTGACAAAATACTGCATTTCCATCTGTTCAAATTCACGCATCCGGAAAAGGAACTGCCTGGCTACTATCTCATTACGGAAGGCTTTCCCGATCTGTGCAATCCCGAAGGGGATCTTCATCCTGGCCGATTTCTGAACATTCAGGAAATTCACAAAGATTCCCTGGGCTGTCTCAGGACGTAGAAAAATCTCGTTCGCATCTTCATTGACTGAACCCATCTGGGTGGAGAACATCAGGTTAAACTGCCTGACTTCGGTCCAGTTTTTGGTTCCTGAAATCGGACAACCAATTCCAAGTTCTTCAATCAATGCTTTTACATCTGCCAGGTCATTCTTCTCAAGTGAAGCATAAAATCGTTTCTTAATGGTCTCAATCTTTGAAAGGTTTTCCTTTACCCTTGGGTTAGTAGACTTAAACATCTGCTCATCAAATGTTTCACCAAACCGCTGACGGGCTTTTTCAACTTCTTTCTGAACTTTATCCTCAATCTTCTGAATATGATCTTCAACCAAAACGTCGGCACGGTAACGCTTTTTTGAGTCCTTATTATCAATCATCGGATCATTAAAAGCATCCACATGTCCGGAGGCCTTCCAGATAGTCGGATGCATAAAAATTGCCGAGTCAAGACCGACAATATTCTCATGATACTGAACCATCGATTTCCACCAATATGCCTTGATGTTGTTCTTCAGTTCAACACCAAATGGGCCGTAATCATAAACAGCGCTCAGTCCGTCATAGATCTCACTGGAAGGGAATACAAATCCGTATTCTTTAGAATGTGAGATGATCTTTTTAAAAAGGTCTTCGTTTGTTGCCATGCGACAAAGGTAAAAAAAAATGAAGTCGGAAGACTGCCACAGAAATCAGAAATCGTACAAGATTAATGGAGCGCGACAGGGTTAGGAATTGTCATTCATAAAAATCAGAAGCTTTATTTTTTACCTTTGCAAACAATCTTAAATATTCCTCATTTATGTTTAAACGTACGCTGTTTTTATTAGTCATAATTCTTGGAGTTGGTATTGTTTCCGCCCAGAATTCGTCCAAACCTTGGACTGACGCACAACTCCAGGATCCGGAAGAACTGGCAAACATTCTCAGAAATCCGAAAGTTCAACAACCGCTGATTTTCAATATCGGCCCAATGGAAAATATAAAAGGAGCTACTAATATTGGGCCTACAAAGGACAAAAGCAACCTCGATAAATTGAGGCAAGCTCTTTTAAAAGTACCAAAAGACAGGGCCATAATAATTTATTGTGGATGCTGTCCTATCAGAGTCTGTCCTAATATTCGTCCCGCTTTTGAATTGTTGAATGAGATGAAGTTCACGAAAGCCAAACTTCTCAACCTACAACACAATCTGAAATCAAATTGGATTGATGAGAGGTTTCCTATGTAGTGATGTCGTTGGTTATCAATCTCTCTCTGAATTGCGGAAGTAAAAAAGAATCAGGATCAAACCAAGCCGTTTGGGATCATCAGATTTTCAGGCACAAGGAATTCAAATCTTTGGTGATTAATCTTTATAATGATCTTATCATAGTGAATTTCCTGGTTGATCTCCAGATGTCGTGATTTTGCAACGTTGATAAAGGTGACAGCTTTTTCTATCCCGCTTCCACGACGATAATTTACGACTTCATCGGGCATCGCCATTCCGTTCTCTTCATAAATTGACTCGTCAGGCCAGAAGGATAAAACCCAATAGACCTTTTCCACTTCCATATCCTTGAAAAAATCAACAGACACGGGATTCCTCTCAAAGGCTGCTTTTAAGAAGGGCTGCCAGTCGCACGTACCCATCTGCCTGCCCGCATAGAAAGCAAGATCGACAGTGACCGAACCCTGTCGTAGTCCCGACAGGATGTGGATGATTTCTTTTCTCGTTTGGTTTGTGCTCAATTCGACTGTCGTTGAATGAGAGAAACTTTTGTTTGATGATGGAAGTCGCGGGATTGTGTGGACGAACTTCCTCAGGTCATCCATGAATGGTTTGTTTGCAACCAGTGCCGGAAATTCCTGATGAAACAGCGTAAAGAATTCAATATTTGTTTTCTGCGAGAAGATAAAATTATCGGCAGCAATCACGGCTCTTCCTTTTTCAACATTTACAGACAGGTCTTCCTCATCGATCTCACAGAAAAGTTTCTTCATCGTCTTATCCCCGATCTTATTCTTGCTGTCATGCTCATAGGCGAAAGCTCTTTCCAGGAATATGTACTTTGTCTGGCCAAGACATTGAAAACTAAGCTGGAATAGC
>JBEKQA010000012.1:0-29653 GCA_049520195.1 Bacteroidales bacterium | reverse complement strand
AACCATATTTTTTTTCTTCGATTCGGTAGTATGCTTAAAAACCTGGTATTTCGGGAATTTGACCCGTTTTTTATTACTCAATGGGAAGGTGATTTTTATTTACTACAAATATAATTAAATCCTGTGAAATGATCAACTTCACTACAAGACATGCGCGCAAGAATTCTACCCCGTATTCTAAGTCAGAATAAATATAGTATTTTTGCCGTTAATTTCATTCAAAATGAAACCAAGAGAGAGGCTAAGTACCACAGAAAGAGCCAGAAATATCTTCGTTGGTAAAGCCAGGGATCTCAAGGATGAGCACATCTTTGAGAAGGTCACCCTTGTTGCTGTATTGGCTTGGATCGGACTTGGATCGGACGGATTATCATCATCCTGTTATGGTCCTGAAGAATCCTATCGTGCACTTGGCCAATATCATGGGATGACCATCTTCGTTGCATTTGCTGTTGTAGTTACAATTGCGATCATAAGCAGCAGCTATTCTCAGATTATTAAGCTTTTCCCTTCAGGAGGTGGTGGGTATAAAGTTGCAACCAAGCTTTTAAATCCCCGGTTAGGGATGGTTTCAGGCTGCTCTCTGATTGTTGACTATGTTCTTACCATAGCAATAAGTGTTGCCAGTGGTGTGGATGCAATATTCAGTAATTTTCCACCAGCATACCAATCCTTAAAGCTGGCTGTGACATTATCAGTAATACTAATCCTCTTACTGTTAAACCTCAGAGGGATAAAAGAATCTGTATTTTCTCTGATGCCGATATTTATTATTTTTTTATTGTCTCATGCCTTCGTAATTATTTATCCGATATTTTTTCATACCAGGGAGTTTGTTAATCTCGTTCCTGATGCTACCAATCAATTCAGGCAGGCAGGCAACAGCCTTGGAACCTTTGCAGTGTTGATCATACTGGCCAGGGCTTACAGTATGGGTGCAGGAACTTATACAGGTATTGAGGCGGTGTCAAATTCAATGGTGATTCTCAAAGAACCAAGAACGAAAACAGGCATTCATACCATGCGGTTAATGGCATTCTCTCTGGGGATAACTGTCTTGGGTTTGCTTGCTGCATATTCCATCTTCCATTTGAAACATATTCCCGGTAAGACCATGAATGCAAATCTGCTGGAGACCATGTCTGCCGGTTGGAACAGATGGATTAGCGAGCCCTTTGTTATAATAACCCTGCTTTCTGAAGCAGCTCTTTTGTTTGTAGGAGCACAGACAGGTTTTCTTGATGGTCCTAGGGTCATTTCCAATATGGCACAGGATAACTGGTTTCCTAGAAGATTCTCGGTTCTTTCTGACCGGTTGGTGACACAGAACGGCCTTGTTCTTATGGCTGTAGCCGCTTCGTTTATTCTTCTTATTACCGGGGGTAAAGTCACAACCCTGATCGTTCTTTATAGTATTAATGTGTTTGTGACATTCTCACTTTCCCAGGCAGGAATGGTAAGACATTGGTGGCAAGTCAAAACAAAAGAAGGTAATTGGACCTCTAAATTGCTGATAAACGGACTTGGTTTAATTCTTACTGTAAGTATATTATCGACAGTTCTCTTTATTAAATTTACTGAAGGTGGCTGGTTGACTATCCTGATAACATCAAGTCTTATCTTCTTCGTGGTCAGGGTCAGAAATCATTATGATCGTGCCGGTAAACTTCTTGGAAGACTTGATCATAAGATGCTTAAACAAGTTGATGGAGCCATGCTTTGTTGGGAGAAATCATCAAAAACACCTCCCGAATTTAATCTGGATGCTCATACAGCCTGTATCTGCGTGGAAAACTTCAATGGTGTTGGCATTAATACATTTCTTAAGATTAGAGAAGATTTTGAAAGTTATAAGAACTTTGTTTTTATTTCCGTAGGGATGGTCGATACGGGAACTTTCAAAGGAGAAGAGGAACTTCAGAACCTGGAAGAAAACGTAAAGTCGAATTTAAAGAAATACGAAAATCTTGCCCGGGCTTACGGATGTTTTGCAGATAGTTATTATGCCATAGGTACTGATGTTGCTGATGAAGTCAAGGAACTTTCCAAAACTGTTGTTCAAAAATATCACAGGGTTATATTCTTTGTTGGTAATCCGATCTTTGCACGCCCATCGTCACTTACCAGAATGTTACATAACCAAACCCAGCTTACATTACAAAACCGTCTGGCACATAAGGGATTTATGATGGTCATGATCCCGGTTAAACTGACAACAGATTGAAAATTATTCTTTTAGACGTTGCTTCAGGTCTTTTTAATTGTGATTTGCTGAAAACCTTCAATTATGCATATCTTTGTCACATGATTAAGATGAACCGGTATATTTCAATTTTTTTGCTGGTATGCTTTTTACCTGTATTGACTCCTAAAGAATTTATTCACAATCTTTTTGGGCACGAAGACACAAATGACATATACCATTCATCTATCACAATTGAAAAGCAGCACAGGCATTGCGGAATTCTTCAGATTACATTTTCCTCTTTTATTTCTTATCTGAAGAATGTCATTCATGAAAAAGAATTTTGTTATTCAGTCTATAATTTCCACTCAAAGTTATTTATCCCTGGAATATCTGTAAATCTGTGCCATCTTAGAGCACCGCCTTCTAGAGTTCTCTGATTCTTTGACTATAAGTCTTTGCAGTTCCCCTTATTTTATTTCCGATAATCAATAGTGTTGGATATCTGATATTATTCAAGGCATTTTTTTAAATATCAGATCAATAAGAATGATATGACGTATTTTCTCAAACTGACTTTTATTACAATTTGTTTCTTTTTGTTTCTTGATGCAAGCTCCCAGGTGACTCTTACAGGCAAGGTGACCGATCAGAAAAGCAAAGAACCACTCTTTGGGGTTAATATATTTATTCCTGAGCTGTTGATCGGTGCAACAACCGACACGCTGGGGAATTATAGAGTAGCAAATCTCCCGAAGAGAAAGGTCCTTATCAGGATAAGTTATGTGGGTTATAAGACTGTTGTTGAGGCAATTGATCTGACCACCACTTCACACAAGGATTTTTCCATTGAAGAATCACCTGAAGTGATGAATGAAGTTGTGGTAACGGGAACTTCAAAAGCTACTGAGATCAGGAGAAGCCCTGTTCCTATTGTCGTTCTTGAAAGTAAGGATATAAATCTTAACGTGAATACGAATATAATTGATGCGTTGACCAAACTTCCAGGTATCAGCGAAGTTACCACAGGTCCCAACATTTCAAAGCCGTTCATTCGTGGCCTCGGATATAACAGAGTATTGACTTTATATGACGGGGTGAGACAAGAAGGGCAGCAGTGGGGAGATGAACACGGCATTGAAGTGGATGAATCAGCCATTGACAAGGCAGAAATTGTAAAGGGGCCTGCCAGTCTAACCTATGGATCTGATGGCCTTGCAGGAGTAGTTAACCTTCTTCCTTATCCTCCAGTTCCGCTTGGTACTTTAAAGGGAAACTTTTTAGGTGAATATCAGACCAATAACGGTTTATTTGGCGGATCCTTAAATCTTGACGGAAATCAGAAGGATATAACTTGGGGAGGCAGAATATCGCATAAACAGGCAAAGGATTATCAGAATAGATATGATGGAAGGGTATATAATACCGCATTTAATGAAACCGATGCAAGCTTTTATACAGGTATAAACAAGCAATGGGGTTATTCTCATATTAATTTTTCCCTGTATGATGATTTGCAGGAGATACCAGATGGGAGCCGTGACTCAGTTACAAGGCAGTTTACAAAGCAAATTACAGAAGCGGATACAGTCAGACCCATTGTAAGTAAATCTGAATTGAATTCTTACAATATTTCATTATTACATCAGCATATTCAGCACTACCGCGTTTATTCTACTTCAAACATTTATCTGGATGGCAGTAAAATAGGAATCATTCTTGGATATCAGGAAAATATAAGACAAGAATTCAGTCATCCCCAGGCCCCTGAGACTCCGGGCCTGGATCTTTACCTTCATACGATTACCTATGATCTGAAATACTATTTACCTGACCTGAAAGGATGGGAAGTCACCCCTGGAATTAATGGGATGTACCAACTCAATTCAAACAAAGGGACTGAGTTCATCATTCCTGATTACAAGCAATTTGATTTAGGACTTTTTTTGCTTTTAAAAAGGTCCTTTAAGAAAATCGAGCTTAGTGCTGGTCTTAGATACGATATGCGCTTCTTTACCAATGATCAAATGTACATTCGTAAGGATCCCATTACAGGGTTTGATATGCAGGTACACAGTCTTGATACGACAGGAGCGACTAAGCAATTTTCAACATTTACACAAACTTTCACCGGCTTATCAGGAAGTGCCGGGATGACCTACACTATTTTAAAAGATTTTAGTCTTAAAGCTAATCTTGCCCGGGGTTACCGCGCACCCAATATTGCGGAGATATCTGCCAATGGCGTTCATCCTGGCACGAACATTTATCAGATTGGCAACCCTGATTTTAAGCCGGAATTTAGTCTGCAGGGGGATCTTGGCTTGTTTTATACCTCAAAAAAAGTTATAGCCAGCATTGAAGGATTTTATAATGATATTTCAAACTATATCTTCAATCAGAAAGTACTCAATCATCTTGGTAAGGATTCAATTATTGTGAAGGGGAACCAGACTTTCAGATTTCGTCAAGCTAATGCTGTATTATATGGTGGTGAGGCAAGCCTGGATATCCATTTCTTTAAGCGCTTACACTTTGAAAATTCACTATCTGTTGTCTATGGTATAAATAAAGGAGGAAACGGAATAAAGATAAATGACAGTTCGAAATATCTGCCATTTATTCCCCCGATACACACACATTCAGAATTAAGAGCCGAATTCGATAAAGGAATAAAGCACTTCTCTTCTATCTATATTTTTCTTGCCATGGAATATTATGCAAAGCAAAACAGGGTCTATCTTGCCGATAATACAGAAACACCCACTCCAGGCTATACACTTTTCGATGCTGGGATTGGTGGTGATATTACGAAGAAAAACGGAAAAACAATATGCAGCCTGCATCTTGCAGTCAGCAATATGTTTGATGTTGCTTACCAATCACACTTAAGCAGGCTGAAGTACTTTGAACCCTATCCGAATAATACCACGGGAAGATCAGGGATTTATGACATGGGAAGGAATATCAGTTTCAAGTTGCTGATTCCCATTGATGTTATAAATCATTAACTTTACCCCCTGATAATGAAAAAAGAACATTATGCGTCTTGTTCTTTTGATTCTGTTTATATTCCCTGCTTCAGTTCTATTTGCGGAGAAGGAGAGCTATTTTTTTTTGGTAAAAGCAGAGTCTCACTATAAATCCATTATTTCAAATTCACTCGAAAACAGGGGAGGAAAGAAATTAGTTGATTCTCTGCTTAAGATACCCCCCGATTCAATTAATTTTAACAAGGCATTTAACATTTCATTTGAAATAGGTTTGTTTATGCTTGAAGAAGGCAATCATGGGAAGGCACTAGATATTTTTAATGACATGAGATATTACATGGAAGCCAGAACAAATAAAAAGAAGGAAGATCAAAAAAAGATATCTGCTCTTTATAATGTCATTGGTGCTATCTATGAAGAAACAGGATTATGGAATGATGCTCTTGCTATGTACATGAATTCTTTACAGATTTGTAATGAGATTGATTACAAAGCCGGGAGAGCAAAAGTTTACAATAACATTGGGAAGCTTTACTATAGCAGAGATGAATTGAACAAAGCTGAAGAACTCTTCAATAAGGCCATTGCGATTAATAAAATACTAGATATCCGACCGGAGCTCTTTAACAATTATAATAACCTTGCAGGCATTTACATGCTCCGTCACAATTCTGATAAGGCATTGCAATATGCATTGTTTGCATTGAACCAGTTAGATATGAATAAAGATTTTTATAATCTTTCCATTTCCTACTCCAATATTGGTAGTTTATACCAGGATATGGGCAATTTCCAGGTCGCCCTTTCTTATTATATGCAGTCAGCTGATTTACAGGAGAAAAAATCATTTCAGATCGCTCTGCTTGGTTCCTATTTATCAATTTCGTCCCTTTACCAAAGTATATCAAAAGAGGATTCTGCCTCATATTATATCACGAAAGCATTAAAACTTTCTGAAAGAATTAATAATCCATCTCAAAAGTTACTCGTTCTCAAAGCGGCTGCTAAATACTATGAAAAGATACGGAGTTTTGAAAAAGCTTATAACTTTTACTCCAGCTATGTTATCCTGAATGACTCGCTTGAAGCATTAAACAGTTTGACGAAGATCGAACAGATCCAGGCGGTTTATGAAGTCATTAACAAAGAGAAGGACAATAAAATCCTTCAGCAGACAATCAACATACAGAAATTAGCTATTCAGCGTCAACGCATTGTATTAATAGGAGTGATCGTGCTTTTTCTTTTATTCATTTATCTGGTGTTCAGTCTTATACATAATAACAGACGGGAGAGAGAAAAGAATCAGATGATTTTGAAACAGGGAAATCTATTGCATCAACAGGAAAAAGACTTGCTCGTAAATAAAGAAAAAACACTCGAATTAGAGCTGGATTATAAGAATAGGCAGCTTACTTCTTACGCACTGCACATGGTTCGTAATAACGAATTTGTCTTTAAAACCACAGAGGAACTGAAGACAATTTTATTGGGAATGAGTCCGAAGGATAAAGACCGGGCCGACAAGATTAGAAACTTGATTTCAGATCTTCAACAATATTCAGGAGGGCATGATTGGGAGGAATTCCGTTTATATTTTGAAGAAGTACATCAATCATTTGAAAAAAACCTTAATAGTGCATTTCCTAATCTGTCTCCAAATGATAAAAAAATATGTGCATTATTAAAACTAGGGCTTTCCACCAAAGAAATTGCTTCAATAACCTTCCGTGAACTGCGTAGTGTTGAATCAGCAAGAAATCGTCTTAGAAAAAAAATGGGGCTGGCAGCGGATGTCAATGTCCATTTTTTTCTTTCTCATTTTTAGTTATTGATATACTGTAATATACAATTAATTGCCGTAGTAAATTATCATTGATAATTTATAATGCAGTAGTATGGATATGGCATATTTTTTTAATATGTATTATTTGTGATTAACTTTGATAATTAAAACCATTAGCCCAAAAATAATATGAAAACAACCCACAGACAATCATATGCATTGTTAAGTTTTGGCATTCAATTATTTATGTTATTTGCATTTTTTGCATTAATCCCATGTACGACCAATGCTCAATGGAATGACAATACATATGTAAACGAACAGATATCAACCTTGACTGTTGCTGATATGCAAACTGCATCAACTCCAGATGGAAAAACTTGGATTGCTTATTATGCCCAGGTTGGAAACAATTATAACATGATGGCACAACTTATCGACGCAAACGGTTATAAACTGCTGGGAAATGACGGTGTGGTTGTTGACAGCCATACCTCCGGTTCAGCCACCTATGTGTTCAACGTTTGTGTTGATGCTTCGAATAACCTGATCATCGGCATGCAGGACGAAAGGACAGGGCCTGATCAAGCCGTCACTTACAAAATATCGGAAGCAGGTACTCAGCAATGGGGAGCCGACGGTATCATTCTGGGTCTTGGCCTTGCCCCTTATCCTGCTGTTTTAAGCAACGGGGAAGTTGTAATCGCCTGGATTGAATCGAACAGTAGTACCCTTAACCTTCAGAAGATCACAACCGGTGGTGTCACCGCTTGGGCCACACCAATTTCTATCATGGTGGGTTCATCTACAACAACACGCGGCCAGATCGTTGGCTGTACAGCAGGGAAGTTCACCGTGGTATATCAGATGGGTGGTATGTACACTACCTTATATGCACAGATGTTTTCTAATTCGGGAACTGCCCTGTATACACCTTTGCAGATCTGTAACCAGACCACCGCTGCATACAGATATTATTCAATTGCAGTTGAGGGCGATACCACATACTATGGCTATTACAGCTCCGCCGGCAATCGTTTTAATTCATTTCTCCAGAGAATAAACCCCGACGGGACCATCCCATGGGGGATGAATGGTTCGAATTTCAATACTTCAACTGGTCAATATGATAATTATCAGGGACAGACAGCTATTAACATGACTCAGGGATCAAACTACGTATGGTCCGTTTGTACATTTAGCGATTACAATGAAACGATATACGGTGTTTATATCCAAAAATTTCTTAAAACATCTGGGGCCAGGCAGTTTACAGATCAAGCTAAGGTTGTTTATGCAATTAGTTCCAATTCTGACCAGATATGTGGCAATCTCGCTCTTGTTTTTGACATGCCAATATTTTCGAGTTATGATTATCCTTATAAAATATATGCGACCAGGTTAGATGCGAATGGTAATTTCGTATGGCCAGGGAACAGAGTTGAGCTTAGTTCGACAACATCACTGGTAGGTAAAATGCGTTTTGGGTTCACCCCGGATGGTCCGAACAAATGTGCGGCTACGTGGGCTGAAAGCCGAACCACCAGTTATTTAGGTTACGCACAAGGTATTTCCATAGGTGGGTTAATTGGAATCAAAGTTGCGACCCAAAACAATGTTCCAGCTGTAATAACTACTAACGGTGGAACATTGCAAATGGTTGACAGCATTTTTCCCGGATCTGCAAACCAAAGTGTAACTTGGAGCATAGTGCAAGGAACGGGCCAGGCTTCGATCAATTCCAGTGGGTTAGTAACTGCACTGGGGAATGGAATTGTATATGCAAAGGCAGTTGCCATTCAAGATTCAACAATGGAAGATTCGCTAATGATTTCAATCTCCGGCCAGGTCGTTCTACCTCCTACGGTCACCACTCTTGCAGCCACTAGTATTACTTTTTCGGGAGCAACCCTTAATGGAACAGTAAATGCGAATTCACATAGCACTACCGTGACATTTGAATGGGGCCTTACTGTAGCTTATGGCAATACAATTAACGCAACACCTTCCCTTGTAAATGGTAATACATCCACCTCTGTGTATGCAACCCTTACCGGATTGCAGCCATTGACGACATATCATTTTCGTGTGACCGGAACCAATTCTGCAGGAACAAGTTATGGAAATGATCTTAATTTTACTACACCTTCTGCTCAACCCACTGTTGTTACAGATGCAGCCTCCAATATCTCGGGGGGTAGCGCGCAACTTAATGGTACTGTTAATGCCAATACTTATTCAACGACAGTGTCCTTTGATTATGGACTTACCACCGCTTACGGTAATAATGTTCCAGGGACTCCTAATCCTGTGAATGGGAACGCACCTACACCTGTGTTAGCTAATATTAACGGACTAACAATAGGACTTACTTATCATTTCCGTTGTAATGGAACTAATTGAGCTGGCACAACAAATGGCAATGATATGACATTTATAGCTGGTTGTCAGTATCCCGGGGCTGCAGGTACTATTACAGGCCCTGATAGTATTTGTGCCGACGCGACCAATGTTGGATATAGTGTTAGTTCAATTACGAATGCAACGACATATAATTGGACCGTCCCAACAGGGGCCAATATTGAAACTGGTCAGGGAACACAAAGTATTACTGTAAATTTTGGTTCTGCTTCAGGAGATGTAACTGTTGCCGGCGGCAATAATTGTGGTTATGGTGCTTCATCTTCATTGCCTGTAACCATAAATACACTTCCGACTCCTACTATAACTGGCATCAATTCGCTTTGTGTCAATAGTGGGTATTATAACTATTCAACTGAAACAGGCATGACTAATTATATATGGACCGTATCTTCAGGCGGTTCAATTAATTCGGGACAGGGAACATCCACGATACAAGTCAACTGGTTCGAAGCAGGTGCACAAACTATCTCAGTGAATTATACAAATTCCAATAGCTGCCAGGCAACTATTCCGACTATGTTCGATGTTGCTGTAAATGATGTTCCAGATCCTGCCGGTACAATCACCGGGCCTACAGACCTTTGTGCAGGAACAATAGGAGCTGCTTATTCTGTACCATCAATTCCAAATGCTATCACGTATATCTGGACAGTGCCTTTAGGGGCTACAATAGCATCAGGTTCGGGTACGAATTCCATAACTGTTGATTTTTCAGTCTCTGCTACTTCAGGTAATGTCACTGTCTATGGCAATGATTTCTGTGGAGACGGGAATTCATCCTCATTGGCTGTAACGGTGAATCCGATTCCTGCTACTCCTGTTGTTACAGATACAGGGTATATAGCTTACAGCAGTGCTCCTGCCGGGAACCAATGGTATCTGAATGGAAACATCATCCCCGGAGCTACAAATCAAACTTATGATGCTGCTCCAACCGGTACTGGTTATTATTGGACTGTTGTTAATTTAAATGGCTGTTCATCAGATTCATCAAACCATGTCTATATTGTTGTAGAAGGTGTTGATTCACATTCATCGGCTGCAATCAATGTACACCCGGTTCCCAATAACGGACAATTCAATCTTTCTATAACAGGTGTTTCAAAAGAAAATTATTCTATAAAAATTTATGACAACCTTGGGATGATTATTTATCAAGAATCCAACATGGAAGTCAATGGTTCGTTACAAAAAATGATTGATCTAGGGGATGTTCCTGATGGTGTTTATATCATGATCCTTGACAACAGCTCACAACAGTTTTTGAAAAAGATCATCATAAACAAATAAATCATTGAACTGCTGAAACTAAACTTTTAGTTTCTCAGCAATATTTCCTGGTTTTTTGAAAACAGCCCTGCCGGAAACGGCAGGGCTGTTTTTATAGCCATTAGTATCCTCTGAGCGAACCTAAGGCGAACGAAGAGTGAACAAAGCCTATAGAAAGTCTATAGAAATGACCTTAGAAAATCATGTAAGCGATTAATTAATAATGAGTTAAAAATGCATAAATTTTAACTTCATAGGTTTACTTGCTGATTATCAGATAATTATGTGCTAGATTTTGTATCTTGCGCTTCTTTTAATAATTCCTCCCGTTGAAGTGCAAGTCTTTCGAGCTTCTTCTTACCATAAGATATTTTAATGATCACGACAAACAATACCGGTACAATAAAAATAGCCAATGAAGAGGCTGCGATCATTCCTCCCAAAACTGTAAATCCTATTGTTTTACGGGCAACTGCCCCGGCTCCGCTTGCGAATGCCAGAGGAAGAACTCCAAAGATAAAGGCGAACGAAGTCATCAAAATCGGTCGTAGCCTTAGACTGACAGCATCAATTGTTGATTGTATAAGATCTTCGCCTTTATCCACGCGAACCTTTGCATATTCTACTATCAGAATTGCGTTCTTTGCTGCGAGGCCAATGAGGGTGATGAATCCAATCTGTGAATAAACATTGTTACTCAGGGGGGGAATCATTGTGAGTGTAAGAATAGCCCCAAATGCACCAATCGGTACGGCCAGCATGACAGATAAAGGTACAGACCAGCTTTCATATAAAGCTGCCAGAAAAAGGAATACAAATGTGAGTGAAAACAAGAAGATGTAAATAGTTTGGGAACCAGCAATAATTTCTTCATAGCTCAAACCAGAGAATTCATAGCCGTACCCCTGTGGAAGAACTTTGACGGCGACTTCTTTCAGGGCGTCGATGGTTTGACCGGTACTATAACCCGGACCAGAGCCTCCATCAACTTCAGCAGATCTGAAAATGTTAAAATGAGATATCACAGGGGCGGCTTCAACGGGTTCATATTTAATGAGTGAGCTAAGCGGAAGCATATCACCTGACTGATTCCGGATATAATATTTATCCATATCAGTAACAAGTTTCCGGTAATTTGTATCAGCCTGAACGACTACATGATACGTACGATTATAGAGAGTAAAATCATTTACAAATGAGCTTCCCATGAATGATTGGATGGTGTTAAATGCATCAGCAATATTAACACCCATTTTTTTACATTTCTCCCTATCTATGGTCAAATCATAACTTGGGGTATGTGCAGAATAATAACTGACGGCTCTTGAGATGGCCGGGTTCTTATTTGCTTCTGAAACAAATTTGCGAACAACCTTTTCAAAAGCATGAACATCGTCGTTTGTATTACGTTGTTCAATCTGGAAGCTAAAACCGGCAGATTGCCCTATACCAGGAATAGGTGCAGGTTGCATCACCACGACCTTTGCATTTTTAATTCCTGCTTTAGCAATTCGCTTAAGCATGACCTCGATGATGCCCGGCACTTTTTCACCAGTTTCTTGTCGTTCACTCCAGGGTTTTAGCTGACAGAAAATCGTTCCACTGTTTGACTTTGCTGCTCCATTGCTTACATTGAATCCCGAGATAGCTGAATAATGTGCTACTCCTGGTGTTTCACCAACAACCTTCATTAATCTTGTAATAAGTTCTACGGATTGGGTTGTTGATGAAGCTTCAGCCATTTCATAAGTAACCTGCAGACGGCCGATGTCTTCATTGGGAATAAATCCTGTAGGTTTGAACTTAAATAAGAAAAATGTCGCGACCCCAATACAAAGCAATAGGATAATCACATATTTTGATTTACGAATGCCACGTCTGACCCCGTTATAATACTTTCTGGAGAACTTATCGAAAATGGCATTGAATTTATAGAAAAATAAATTCAATCCTTTTGATTTTGCATCAAGATGATGTGGTTTTAATAACAAGGAACACACAGCAGGTGTAAGAGATAGCGCTATGAAAGCGGAGATTAAAATAGAAACTGCAATCGTTATGGCAAACTGCTGATATAAACGGCCTACAATACCAGGAATAAAGGCAACGGGGACAAATACGGAAGCAAGTATTAAAGCTACTGCAATTACCGGCGCCGTTATATCCTTCATGGCGTGCAAAGTAGCATCCCTCGCCGGCATATGTTCCTCATCAATATATCGTTGTACGGCTTCAACCACAATGATGGCATCATCGACCACAATCCCGATTGCCAGCACAATCCCAAACATGGTCAGTGTATTTATGGTGAATCCGAAGGGAATAAAAAAGATAAATGTCCCCAGAATGGAAACCGGTATAGCCAGGATCGGGATAAGTGCTGTTCGCCAGTTCTGAAGAAACAAGAAAACTACAAACACAACGAGTGAAAGAGCGATAAGAAGTGTCTTTACTACTTCATTCATCGAGACCTTTACGATCGTTACGGCTTCAAATGGAACATTGTAAGCAATATCTTCTGGAAATGATTTTTTCAGTCTTTCCAATTCGGCATAGACGCCCTTGGCTACGTCGAGTGCATTCGCGGTGGGTAAAGGGTAAACCATGAGCATGGATGAACGCATACCATCGACAAAAGCATTGCTATAATATGTAAACTTGCCCAATTCCACCCTGCCAATATCTTTAATATAAACCATTTCTCCGGTTGCAGGGATAGATTTAACAATTATCTTCTCAAATTCAGAAGCTTTATTTAATCTTCCGTTAACGAGAATACTATATTCATGAGTCTGTGCAGGATCCTGTGGAGGGGCTCCAACAGATCCAGCAGCCACTTGGACATTCTGTTCATTCAGTGCATCGATAACATCCTTTGGTGTCAATGAATAGGATGCCATTTTGTCCGGATTCAGCCATATTCGCATACTGAAATTATCAGCACGGGAATTAATATCGCCGACCCCTGGAATTCGCAGTAGGGCATCTACTAGATGTGTATTGGCATAATTATCAAGAAACTTAACATCATGTGTCCCCTTTGGAGAAAAAAGGGCCACCATCATTAACTGGGTTATATTTCTTGCCCTGACGGTTAGTCCTAAACGGCTTACTGTTGAAGGCAGCAAAGGTTTGGCGATCCCGACCCGGTTCTGGACATCAAGTGTGGCAACATCAACATTGGTACCGACTTTAAATGTGGTACTGATAGACATCATCCCGGTACTTGTGCTGTTACTTTGGATATATTCCATTCCGGGAACACCATTTATTGCTTCTTCCACAGGAGTGGCAACGGTTTGCTCGACAGTTATGGCATCTGCACCAGTATAATTTGCTGATACCGAAACAGCAGGAGGCGTAATCTTGGGATATTGATTGATGGGAAGAATGAAAATACAGATAATCCCCAGGATCGCAATGATAAGAGATACAACTATCGCCGTGACCGGCCTTTTGATAAAAACTTCAGAAATCATGAGTCCTGAGGTTTATACTGGTTTACCAGTTTTTCGAGTTGTTTTTTCCCATATGCAATTCTGATTATTACAACGAACAGCACGGGAACAATGAAAATAGCCAATGATGAGGCTGCAATCATTCCGCCCATAACGGTAAATCCGATGGTTCTGCGGGCTACTGCTCCGGCTCCTGTTGCCAGTACCAACGGCATTACCCCTAAAATAAATGCCATAGAGGTCATCAGGATAGGACGTAAACGCAAGCTTACAGCATCAATGGTTGATTTTATAAGATCTTCTCCGCGGTCCACCCGAACTTTGGCATATTCAACAATCAGTATTGCGTTCTTGGCCGCGAGCCCAACCAAAGTAATGAGACCTATCTGAGCATATACATTGTCGGTAAGGCTTGGGATGAACATCAAAGTAAGGATAGCTCCGAAAGCACCTACCGGAACTGCTAGAAGAACTGAAAAAGGTACCGACCAGCTTTCATAAAGAGCTGCAAGGAATAGAAAGACAAAGGTCAATGAAAATAAAAAGATATAGATAGTTTGGGTACCCGCCTGGACTTCTTCATAGCTCAGTCCTGAAAAATCATAGCCATAACCCTGCGGTAGCACTCTGGCTGCAATATCCTGAAGCGCGCTGATAACCTGACTGCTGCTATAACCATCGGATGAGCCTCCATCGACTTCGGCTGACCTGAAAATGTCAAAATGTGATTGTAGCGGGGCCGATGCAGTAAGTTTATAGCTAATCAAAGTGCTTAAAGGAAGCATTGTCCCGGCCTGGTTGCGAACATAATATTTATCCATGTTCGTGATCATCTTTCGAAAATTAGTATCTGCCTGGACAACAACATGGAACGTTCGGTTATAAAGGGTAAAGTCATTTACATAAACGCTACCCATGAATGTTTGGATAGCAGTAAATACATCAGAGATATTTACCCCCATCCGTTTACATTTTTCCCTGTCAACAGTAACGTTATAACTGGGAGTATGTGAGGAGTAATAACTAAAAGCGTGCGAAATAGCAGGGTTTCTATTAGCTTCTGCAACGAAATTGTTCACTACCTTTTCAAATGCATGAACATCATCATTTGTGTTGCGTTGTTCTATCTGGAAATTGAATCCTGCAGCTTGCCCAATACCCGGGATCGGGGCCGGAGGGATGACTACGATATTAGCATTCTTTATATTAGCCCGTGAAATACGTTCGCGTAAGACATCGAGAAAGTTGGGAATCCTTTCACTAGATTTATTACGCTCTTCCCAAGGTTTAAGCTGGCAATAAATGGTCCCGCTATTTGATTTTGTAGCGCCCGTAATTACATTAAACCCAGCCAATGCTGCATAATGCTGGATACCCGATGTTGTAGATACGACTTTCATCAATTTCGTCAACACTTCAACAGATTGAGCTGTTGAGGAAGCTTCCGGTAATTCATAGGTGACATAAACAAGGCCGTCATCTTCACTGGGGATAAATCCAAATGGTTTATGCAGGAACATAAAATATGCTGCCAATCCGATACAAAGCAATAAAATGATCACATATTTTGAATTATGGATCCCTATCCTTACGCCATTGGAATATTGCTTTGTTACCGATTCAAACCATTTGTCAAATCTATAGAACATTCTTTTTAACCCTTTTGAGCTCTCCTGAAGATTTTGGGGTTTCAAGAGCAAGGTACAAAGAGCAGGAGTCAGTGACAGTGCAATGAATGCAGAAAGCAGGATGGATACTGCAATTGTGATGGCAAACTGCTGATACAATCGGCCAACAATTCCCGGAATAAAGCCAACAGGGACGAATACTGAAGCCAAGATCATGGCAATAGCAATTACGGGAGCCGAGATATCATTCATTGCATGGTATGTTGCATCCAGAACTGACATCTTTTCGACATCCATATATCGCTGTGTTGCTTCAACAACGATAATTGCGTCATCAACAACAATTCCAATAGAAAGAACAAACCCGAACATGGTCAGGGTATTAATGGTGAATCCCAATGGAATAAAAAATGCAAATGTTCCAAGAATGGAGACGGGTATTGCCAGCACAGGAATAAGTGTAGATCTCCAGTTCTGAAGGAACAGGAATACAACAAAAGCCACCAGACAAAGAGCAATCAACAGCGTTTTTACTACTTCCTGCATAGAGATCTTCACAACTGTAACTGTCTCATAAGGAATATTATAATCAACATCAGCAGGGAATGTTTTTTTCAGATTCTCAAGTTCTTTGATAACACCGGATGCGGTCTCTAACGCATTACTCCCGGGAGTCTGATAAAGAGTAAGGATTGAAGCTCGTTTGTCGTCTACATAACAGTTACTGGAGTATGTAAATTTGCCTAATTCAACTCTGGCGACATCTTTGAGGTAAACCATTTCACCAGTACCAGGCATGGTCTTAACGACGATCTTCTCAAAGTCAGAAACTTTACTCAACCTGCCGTTTACCATTATGCTCAACTCATAAGTTTGCGTTTTCTGCTGAGGAGGGACACCGGCTGAACCTGCTGCCACCTGCAGATTTTGCTCGTTTAATGCGTTGATGATATCATTAGGAGTTAATGAGTAAGCCGCCATTTTATCGGGGTTTACCCAGACACGCATGCTGAAATTATCGGCAAGTGTAGTAATAGCTCCTACTCCCGGCACACGAAGTAAGGCATCCATGATAAATATATTGGCATAATTATCAAGGAATGTGATGTTGTGTGAACCCTTTGGCGAATAAAGTGCTACCAGCATAAGGGCACTTGGGTTTACTGCCCTGACCGTAAGTCCCAACCGGCTTACCGATTGCGGTAATAACGGAGTTGCAATACTCACCCTGTTCTGAACATCAAGTGTGGCAATATCAATATCGGTCCCTATTTTAAATGTAGTGTTGATTGTCATCAACCCGTTATTTGTACTATTGCTTTGCATGTATTCCATCCCGTGGGTACCATTTATCTGCTCTTCAAGCGGGGTAGCAACGGTTTGTTCTACAGTTGTGGCATCTGCTCCGGGAAATTGTCCTGAAACCTGAATAACGGGAGGCGTGATATCCGGATACTGGCTTACCGGCAGATTAAAAACACAAATAGCCCCAATAATAGCTAATACAAGCGATACAACGATTGCAGTAACCGGCCTTTTAATGAAAGTATTGGCAATCATGATTTATTGTACTTGTTTGTTTTCCCGTTATCCGGTTTCTTTGAGACGGTTATCAAAGATCCGGTATGTAATGACTGAACGCCGTCCACAACAATGCGGTCATCGACATTTATCCCTTTCTTAATAATCACATTAGGTTCAATGGTCTGTCCAAGTTGAACTTTCTTTTGTATTGCCATCTGGAAGGGACTGGTTTTTGTGGTGTCCTGGGGATCAGGTACTACAGTATCTTTGACAACATAGACAAAGTATTCTCCCATTAATTCCACAACTGCTTTGCCGGGTACTACCATTCTTGGACCTTGTTCCTGATTGTGCACACGAAGTACACAACTTGTTCCAGGCCGTAAAGTATAATCGGGATTTGGGAAAGTTACTCTCACACGTATGGTTCCTGTCTGAGGATCAACAGCACGGTCAATCACAGAGATTTTTCCCATATACGGATAGATCGAATCGTTCGGAAGTGCAATGGTAAAGAGAGAATCTATAGATTGTTGCTTGTTGTTTTTAAGGTCTTCGAAATAGGATAATTGTTTCTCAGAAATTAAAAAATCAACTCCCATTGGATCGTCTGTAGAGATTGTATTCAATATAGTCTGACCAATAGTCGTCAGATTACCTAATCTAACCTGGCTGAATCCTATGGTTCCGTCAAACGGGGCAGATATTACCGAAAAGGTCAGATTGGTCGCTGCCATCTTTAACGATTGTTCTGCAGCAGTGACTGTATTCTTTGCATTTTGTAAAGCAATTGCAGCATGGTCAAGTACCTGCTTTGCGACAGCATCATATGTGTTCAGATAAGTATATCTGTCGGCATCCTGTTGTGCTTGTATCAGATTACCTTGTGCTACTTCCAGATTTGCCTTTGCCTGGTCATAGGCTTCCTGAAACAATTGACGGTCAATCTCATAAAGTGGTTGACCTTTATGGACGTGGCTGCCTTCAGAAAAAGATATTCCTGTAATATATCCCTGAACCTGCGGACGCAAATCCACCTGGCTTAAAGCCACAATTGTAGCAGGATATTTATCATAGTAAAGTACCTTTTTTGCTTTGACTGTAAATATATTTACGGGTACTGGTTGGGCTGAAGGAGCTTGCTTTTGCTTGCATGAAACAAATAAAAAGCAAATGATTAATAACACTAGATATGCACTTCTCATGAAGATGGTAATTTTTTATATTTTACTTTTTATTTTGATTGAATCTTACCCATTGCCTTTTCCAGATCAACCTTACTTGACAGCACTTGGAACAAGGCAGTTAAATAGCTGATCTCGGAGGAAATTAAATTCGATTCCGCCGTTATAACGTTAAGATATGCTACAAATCCTTGTTTGTATTGCAGTGAAACAACCCCATAAACATCTTTAGCCATCGCCATATTTTCATGATCCAAATAGAGGTCATTTAAACTGCTTTTATAATTCGCTAAAGCAGCAGTATATTCAGAATTGATGAAAGATCTGAGGCCAATAATTGCCAGATCAATCTGCTCTCCCTCAAGCTTTGTCTTTTGAATATTTGCTATCCGTCTCAAACCTGTAAAAATGGGTACACTGACCGTCGCACCTACATATGAATAAGGATAACCCTGATTCAGAAATCCAGGAATAGAGTTCTTTTCAAATTCATAGGTGTAATTGTAAAAAGCCGAAAGAGAAGGGAGAAATTGATTCTTGTAATATCTGAGCTGTAATTGTTGCAGACTCTTGATCGTCTGGAGCTGTTGATATTCTATTCTGTTCTCATATTGTAATTGTTGACCTGTATCAAAATTTATCTCTTTCATCATCTGTACAGTATCGAAGCTCACAACAAAGTCTTTTTCCGGCGGAAATCCCATTAATTCCTTCAGCAAGGCATATTGTGGTCGCACACTCTCCTTGGCCTGTTTTAATTGAGCTATAGAGTTGTTCAATGAAATGGTCGCTTCTTTATAATCAGTTTTATCCACAATGCCGCCAACATATTGATGGTATGCATCTTGTAAAGTTTTAAAAAGACGGGCCGTATCCTCTTCAAGTACATTCATTTGCTCCAGCGTGAATAACAGGCTGTAAAACGATTTGCTGACATTTGCAATTAAATTGATCTTAGTACTGTCATTTGATTGTTTTGCTTCCTGCACATAGAGATGCGCAGTTCGGGCTGCATTTAAAACATCCGGATTAATGATGGTTTGTGTCGCTGATAATTGAGGGAGGAATGTGTTTATAATCCCGGTGTGTTCCTGAATTAAAGGCCCGTTGGGGTTACCGGAGTTTGTCGCAAGAATTGTAGGTAATGGATCGTAGTGGGTAAAACTACCGGATAGGTTTATCTGTGGGAGCCATGACGAAAGGTTTATTGTATTCGTCTTTTTAACAATGGAAACTTGTATTAATGATTGTTTTACAGCGGGTTGGTTTTGTAAAGCAAAAACAATACACTGGTCTAAATTTAAAATTTCGGGAGATCCCGGTAGGTTTTTATTCTGGGCCTTTGTACAAAAGGATGTACAGATAATACTGATAACAAGAATAATTAAGACTTTTAAATTTGATCCGGTAAAGCTTATATATTTCCATATATTTCTTTTAATCTCAAATACCTGACTCATTTCTTCAGCAACTGGTTATTATTTATTACAAGTTTTCAAAGATGAAAGTGATATTTTAACGGGATTTATTCTTAATAAGTATAGACAAATGCAAATTAACTTTATTTTATATTTAAATTCTTAATGACTGATAATGAGCTTCTGAGCATAATTTCCTACCCTGATAATATAAAACCCCGATGGAATTCCTGCCAAAGAAAGCCTGAAATTCTGATTTTCTTTCGCTTCAAGGATGACTTTACCAGTCAAATCCAAAACATTGACAATAGTAGTTTCATCCGCATGCATTGAATTAATATTTCCATAAACAAACTGATCTGCCGGGTTTGGATAAATTGTAAAATGATTTCTAACAGGTTCTGGCTTTTCCCTGATAGAAGTAATAACCTGGGGTTTGTCACCTTTTGAATAGTAGTTCAGGCCTCCTGAGTAATTACCGACTATAAGATCCATGAACACAGAATCTGTGAGGTTGGCTATTGCCGGTGCAGTTCTCCAACCTGATGTGATCTGAAATGGAGAACCACTAACCATGCTGAACAAAGAATCCGAGTCTGTAAATTTTCCACCCAGATTACCATCAATATTTGTGTAGTAATGGACTTTACCCTCATCGGAACCGACCAGTAATTTTGTATTCCCATCTAAATCCCTGAAAAAGCAAGGAGTACTGTAGCCATAATAAGATAGGTTATAATTGGTTACATTGATCTTGCCGAGGCTGTCTGTTACAAATGTGAATGACGGATTAGTGGCAGTGCCTGTATTCCTGTAATAATTCAGGTTGCCGTTTTGCTCTCCGATGATCAGATCTTTCAATCCATCTTTATCCAGATCAAATAGTTGTGGCGTGCTGAATGTTCCTGCTTTAATACCTTGATAATTAAATTGCGGGGCAGCATAAACAGGATCGTTATGCGGTGATGCAGTATTTTTGAAAAATATAATACTGCCATCTGAATTGCCTATAATCATATCGTCGCTTCCATCGCCATCAATATCACCAAATGTAGGGAAAATCCCCCTGAGATGCAGCGAGGAAAGATTGGCAAAATCGTCGGTAACCAGGTGAAATTCAGGATGGTTAACTGTTCCTGTATTTTTATAATAAGCAATCTTAGATGTATTAACCGATTTCAAAAATCCTTCTTTGTAATATGAACTATCGTAGTAGCCAAAATTTCCGATAAGAAGGTCAGGCAATCCGTCACCATTAACATCGTATATAACAGGAAAAGAAGTAGTTCCTACTCCAATCATCTCACTAGTAAAAAACCTATCGGTCACAAACTGAAAATTGGGATTGGTGTTTGTTCCTACATTCTTGTAGTACCATACATTCCTGAAATTATCGGCAACCACATAGGCTGGGTTGTTGGTAGGATCAAATGGTGAAACCACCAGGTCATTGATTGAGTCATTATCCATGTCAAGATAAAACGGGCATGGAAACTCATAAAGGTGTACCGGCCTGGAGTAGGAGGGGAACATGGTATCGACACTGATCATATGGGCAGAATCTTTGGTACCCCCGTTATATAATGCAATAATATTTGGAAAGTTAATGCCACCGGTAAGCAAATCCTTTACTCCGTCATTATTAAGATCGAGTGTGAGCAAGGTCGATCCGACATGCTTTGGATCTATCAATTTTTCTCTGCAAGGGAATTCTACAGGGCTTTTCTTGTAGGGACAAACAATATTCAGGGTAATTGAGTCTGAAGAAGCACTTTCCTTGAAATTGCCCCAGCAACTGCTGGTTAATTTATAATCAAGGCTGTCACAGTTCCCGAAATTCTGAACAGAAAGATTCCTGTGATATTCAATATAAGAGCCAAGTCCAAAGAAAGTCAGAATATCCACGGCTCCGTCCCCGTCAATGTCAGAAATAGAAGGATAATCGACAGTTGTTCCCAAGATCCCGACAAAGCCGTTATAGTAATATGACAGAACCATTTCGGTCACAAGCTTGAATTTGAGAACCGTATCCGAAATGTTGTGATAAACCATGATACTCCCTGTGCCATAAGTAAATATGTCCTCTTTACCGTCACAATCATAATCATAAAAGAATACCCAATCGTGAAGTGGCGGAAACAATGAAGCCAACTCAGGATGGAATGTATAGCTGACGGAATCAGGTATGCCGTCATTGATGAATGGAAGGATCCTGTTCCCCTGGCGATCGAAAATAACCAGGTCTTTTATACCATCAAGGTTGATGTCTATTTTACCAAACTGACCTGAATTGATTCCTCCAGCCCAGGGGTACTCGAGTGGAGAATCAAGAATATTCTGGCTGAAAACGAACAAAGGCAGAACAGAGAAGAAAATTATTAACTCTGCATGTCTTGGCAGACGCATTTTATCTCTGAGGAAACCCGGAAAAATCATAGACAAAAGTATATAAATCTTGCAATTTCAAAGAGAAGCCATAGAAATATTTTCAGCAAATAACCTGGCTTACAGTTTCTGATCTCTTAGTCTAAATGTAAAATAAAGTGTTAGTTTGTTGACTGATATTAGTTTAGTTAAAATTTAGTTAAACACTTTTCAGAAAAAAAACTTCAATATATATTTGCACCTCATTTTAAACAGGATACTTATGGATGTGATTGTTGAAAACGTCACCAAAAGCTATGGCTTTCAAAAAGCAGTAGACGATGTTTCCTTTAAAGTTAACCCAGGCGAGATCGTTGGATTCCTTGGGCCTAACGGCGCCGGTAAAACCACTACGATGAAGATCATAACCTGTTATATGCCACCGAACAGCGGAGATGTAAAAGTAGGAGGTGTTTCTGTACTTGAAAATCCTGAAGAAGTTAAAAAGCATATTGGTTATCTTCCTGAGGCTAACCCGCTTTATAAAGATATGCCAGTTATTGATTATCTGAAGTTTGTTGCTGAGATACAGGGCATTCCGGCTGAAAAGATACGTGAAAGAATCTTAGAGATGGTCAAAATCTGTGGATTAAGGAATGAGAAATTCAAGAAGATCAATGAGCTCTCCAAAGGTTATCAGCAGAGAGTAGGACTTGCACAGGCACTGATTCATGATCCGGAGGTACTTATATTGGATGAGCCTACTTCAGGACTGGATCCAAACCAGATTGTTGAGATACGGGAATTGATCCGTAAGATTGGCCGGGAAAAGACCGTAATCCTCTGTTCACATATCCTTGCCGAGGTTGAAGCTACGTGCGACCGGATCCTGATCATAAACAAAGGAAAGCTGGTTGCTGACGGGACTGCAAATACCTTAAGAAAACAAGCTCAGAATAAGGAAATTGTAAAGGTAACCATTGAAGATGGCGACAGGAATGAAATTTACCGAAATCTTCAGGTCCTTGATTCTGTAGAATTAGTAGATCTGTTACCTGCAAATACTCAATCTTTTGAGATCCAAAGCAAACCCGGATTTACTTCAAGGAAAGCGATTTTCAAAATGTGTGCTGAAAGGAGATGGTCATTAACGGAAATGACTCCTGTTGAGCGGAAACTTGAGGAGGTATTCAGAGATCTCACTATTACGAATTAAATATTAAACAATTGTACTTATGATAAAAATCTGGATTATTGCGAAAAGAGAGCTCAGGTCATTTTTTGATTCACTCATGGCATATGTAATGATCGTGCTGTTCCTGGGGTTCAGCGGGTTCTTTACCTGGCTTTTTGGAGGTGACGTCTTTTTTATCAACCAGGCCAGTCTCCAGTCATTCTTTGGGATCTCATTCTGGACCCTTTTCTTTTTTATTCCTGCAGTCACCATGGGACTGCTCGCCGATGAAAGGAAATCGGGAACCCTGGAGCTTTTAGTGACCAAACCAGTCAGCGACTGGCAGATCATTGCTGGTAAATTTTTATCGGCTTTCCTGTTGATCTGCATTACACTGGCGCTTACGCTTCCCTATTATTTCACGGTTGCAAGTATCGGAAAGATTGATCACGGAGCCGTTTGGATGGGCTACCTTGGACTTCTCTTTATGAGCGCCTCTTATATCAGTATCGGACTTTTTGCCAGCAGTATAACAAATAATCAGATCGTAGCTTTCCTGGTCGCACTTTTTATCGGTATTTTCTTCCATCTCATCTTTGGCCTGGCCGGGAGCAGCTCCGTTGGCTGGTTTGGAGGTATCCTTGGATATCTAAGTCTTTCAAATCATTATGAATCAATGGCCAGGGGTGTTATCGACTCAAAGGATATTTTCTATTTCCTTTCGATAATTATACTGGGATTGCTGGGCACTGAGCTGGCCTTATCAAGGCGCAAAGTATCAAATTAAAGAATAAAAATATCATCTGACCTTCCAAAATTCCTGACAGATGCAAAAAAGAAAATCGATCCTGACTTATATTTTGCTTATCATTGGAGTGGTTATCCTGGTTAATCTTTTGTCTGACCGTTTTTTTGTCAGACTTGATTTTACAGCAGATAAACAATACACCCTGAGCGAACCCACAAAAAATATCCTGAGATCCCTGAAAGAGCCGGTCACAATTACTGCTTATTTCAGCGAGGAGCTTCCTTCGGAATTCCAGAAATTACGAAGGGATTTCAAGGATGAACTGATTGAATATGCCAACAGGTCAAAAGGGAAAGTGATGTTCGAATTCATTAATCCGAACAAAGATGAGGCAACCGAGCAAAAAGCAATGCAGGCTGGGATAAATCCTGTGCTTATCAACGTCAGGGAAAAGGACCAGGTAAAGCAACAGAAAGCTTATCTGGGGGCTGTTGTGAGTTATGGAGATAAAAAGGAGGTCATTCCCTTGATCCAACCGGGAGCCGCTATGGAATACAGTCTCTCGACAAGCATTAAAAAAATGACTGTGGAAGACAAGCCAAAGATTGCAATCCTCGAAGGCCACAAAGAAGCTTCCTTATCATCGATGATACAAGTACTGCAGTCACTTTCAGTACTTTACGACGTGGAGCCTTTGAATCTTAATGATACCGGCTTAAATCTTAGTAAATACAAGACAATGGTCATTGTAGATCCTAAAGACACCATTCCTCCTGAACAATTCAGGAAACTGGATGAATTTCTTTCCATGGGAAAGAGTATCTATATTGCAATGAACCGGGTTGTTGGTAATTTCCAGACCTCCATGGGGACCGAGGTCAACACCGGACTGGAAAAATGGCTGGAGGGAAAGGGTGTAAGAGTTAACCCGAATTTCATCGTCGATGAGAATTGCGGCAGCGTCACCGTGAATCAGCAACAGGGAATGATGACCTTCCAGTCGAGCCTGAGATTTCCTTACCTACCTTTGATCACCAAGTTTGCAGATAATCCTGCAATGAAAGGACTTACAGCTGTGATGCTGCAGTTTGCGAGCTCAATAGAATTCTTTTCTTCAAATAAAGACGTGACCTTTACTTCACTGGCCACTACATCAGATCATACCGGAACCGAAAATCCCCCGATCCGGTTTAATATTAACCGGAACTGGCAACAGAGAGATTTTCCATTGTCACACCTCACAGTTTGCGGGTTACTCAGCGGGAAAATAGCAGGAAACATGAATTCCAGGATGATCATCGTTTCAGATGGGGATTTTCCCTTAAATGGTGAAGGCCAACAAGCCCGGCAGATATCAGCTGATAATGTGAACTTTATAGTAAATGCAATAGACTGGCTTTCAGATGATACTGGGTTGATCGATCTGAGGACAAAAGAAGTCGTTTCCAGGCCATTGGATCAAATGGATGATGCGAAGAAAGCACTACTGAAATATTTCAACTTCCTTTTCCCGATCCTTCTCATCATTGGAATCGGCATCATACGCTGGCAACGTAACCGGAATCTGCGTATGAGAAGGATGAACGAGGATTATATCTGATCCCGGCACAGCAAGAATTAATTTTTACGGATTTAAATTATTAGAAAAAGATATGTTCAGGAACCTCAGTAATAAATTTTTATTGATCCTCTTCGCAATCCTGGCTATTGTGGTTGCGATTGTCTTTTTATACGACAGCAAAAAAGGTGAGCGTACGTTTAAGAGCGAGTTATTCACAATCGACTCATCAACAGTGACTTCTATCACCATTTATCCCAAAGGGAAAGCAAATGAAATTATAAAACTGGGTAAAGCAGGAAAAGAATGGGAAGTCATCAGCAATAATAAACACTATCCGGCTGACTCTTCATTTATTAAAAACATCCTGCATGTACTTGCCCACATCACTCCTGAAAGGGTTGCTGGCACTGATAAATCAAGCTGGAAAGAATATGATATGACTGACGAGGCCAGCTCAAGGGTCGTTGTTGAACAGGGTCAGAACGTAGCTGCTGATTTCAGGGTTGGGAAAATTTCATTCTCGCAGGGACAGAGATCTCGGAATCCCCGGGGAAACCAGAACATGGAAGTAAAATCTCATATCCGTGTGGCCGGTGACGACAGGGTTTACGTGGTTGATGGATTCCTGTCCATGATGTTTGGAGCAAATCCAGGCCAGTACCGGAACAGGATGATCTGTAGGTTCAGTAAAGACCAGGTAATGAAGATGACCTTTGTCTACCCGGGAGATAGCTCGTTTGTGTTGTCCAGGAAAGAAAATAAATGGGTGATCAACGATCAGCCTGTAGATTCTGCAGAAACAGCAAGATACCTCAATTCTGTCGAGAATACGGTAGGAAATGAGTTTGCTGATGAGAATGGGTTATTTCCAAATTACCAATATACACTGAAGATTGAGGGAAATAATATGACTCCCATTGAAATCAATGGCGCTATGGATCCTGCTGCAAAGAAATATTATCTCAAATCAAGTGTAAATCCTTCTTCTGTCTTTGGTTCTTCAACCCCAAACCTTTTCAACCAGGTCTTTCCAGGAAAATCGGCCCTTTCAGAGAAAAAGCATATTAAGAAGGGGAAGAAAAAGTGATCTGAACAACCTGTCGGGTGGTAATTAAATTATTAACGTTTACCAATTCTTGCTATGGGTAAGGAATAGCCGACAGTTATTGATAACACATTATATAATGATTTAATATTATAATACTTATCATAAGGAAAAGATTCCAACATTTGTTCATCTGCGATATTAAAATCAAATGTTCCCTTCTTTACTTTCAATAAAATCCCTGTTCCAACTTTCAGGCCCCAGTTAAATCGATTGAAACCGAAATCGGATGACCATCCTCCCTGTGCAAGATCATCATATGAAATATCTGTTAATTCGTTGCCATCGTATTTAGTCTTCTGAAAAAATCTTGATGATAGATAACATGCAAAATAAGGTCCTGCTTCAATATAGAAAATACTTTGACTTTTACCACTCAGGGGGATTTGATATCTTAAGGTTTGTGGAAAGTCAAGAAAATAATTGTGCATTCTATGAATATCCTGAACATTTTTTCGGTACATGCCTCTAACCCATTCACTGTCCGAAAGGGAAACGTCTTTTTGCCCTTTATCCTGATACAATATTTCCGAATGTATCGACCACTTTTCATTAATTTGAAAATTAAATGTAATTCCTCCGGTAGCATTTATTAATAACCTGCTATCTGGCATCGAAGACACTTTCCAACCTCTAGCCTGATATAATGCGGATAAACCAACCCCTCCTTTTATGCCTAAATTAATATTTTGCCCTGTGCAAGGATTTGTCAGATATAATAAGACATTCAATGCTGTTATTGTAAGGAAGAACTTTTTAGTCATTTTTTAATGCCGTTGAATTACGGTTATATTAGTTTTCTTATTTCACGGGAATCATCAAGCATAAGCTCCTGAAAAGAATCCCAATCATAATTAATGACAAGATTGATTTGTTTTCATTTCCTTGATTTTCGGATTCTTATGTTGTTGAATCTCCTTCTTATTCTGTATACATTTGAGCGTCATATTTTTATCTCTACGATTACTTTCGGAAAAACACAATCTTTGGCACTCTTTTATTGACGTTTACCAATTCTTGCTATGGGTAAAGAATAGCCAACAGTTATTGATAATACGTTATATAATGATTTAATATCATCAATTTGACCAACTGTAAAAGATTCTAACATTTGTTCATCTGCGATATTAAAATCAAATGTTCCCTTCTTTAGGTTCAATAAAAGCCCCGTTCCAACTTTCAGACCCCAGTTAAACCGTCGCCAACTAAAAGCGCTTGTTCCTATCGCTGCAAGATCCTCATACCATTTATCTGTTAATTCATTGCCATCGTATATAGTCTTCTGAATATTTCTTGTTGATAGGTAAATAGCAAAATAAGGTCCTGCTTCGACATAGAAGACACTTCGACTTTTAACACCCAGGTGGATTTGATATCTTAAGGTTTGTGGAAAGTCAAGATAATAATTGTGAGCTAAGAAAATATTCCGAGTATTTTTCCGATACATTTCTCTGACCCATTCACTGTCAGAAAGGGAAACGGTTTTTTGACCTCTATCCTGATACAATATTTCAGAATGTATCGACCACTTTTCATTGATTTGAAAATTAAATGTAATTCCTCCGGTAGCATTTATTAATAACCTGCTATCTGGTATCGTTGACACTTTCCCCGCTTTATACAAAATTAATTCAGATAAACTGACCCCTCCTTTTATGCCTAAATTAATATTTTGCCCTGTGCAAGGATTCGCCAGATATAATAAGACATTCAATGCTGTTATTGTAAGGAAGAACTTTTTAGACATTTTCTTATAACGTTGAATTACAGTTATATCAGTTTCCTTGTTGTATAATAATCATCAGTAATAAAATTCAAAAAATATATTCCATCATGATTATTAATAAGATCGATATATGCAATATTACATAATTTGAATGGATTTATACCAAAATTGAAGAAAAAGTTTAAGGTAAGATATCTAAATCACAAAATTGAGTCCACTCCGAAAACCCATTTTAAAATTATACCATCATGACAAAAAGACACAAAAAGTTCAATTTCAACGATATACTTCTTAGCGCTTTTTAGCGTCTTAGCGCCTTGGCGGTAAAAAAAGACTTTTCGGAGTGGACTCAAAATTAAATAAGGTATTCCTCTGTGGAACGCTGTGTCTTCTCTTTGGAAATCTGTTTAATGACTTTCTTGTTAGAATTCGGCATAATGATTTTTCATAAAAACAGCTATTTGAATTAAACGACTATCCTGGTCAGAAATATCCTCTTTTCAATCCCCGGATTCCATTATTTCTAAACCAAACCTTTACTCTTCCTTCATCCAAAGTATAGCATTCCTTCGTTCATCCTTCGTTCCTCATTCGTTTTAGATTCGATTATTCAATAAGAAAAGTATATCCATAGGTCAACCATCAAATAAGTCTTATTTGACTCACCTAAAACCAATAAAAATCAGAAAATACAGGGAAAAATATGCAGAATAAACACAAATAATTCCTGCCTGGACATACCCCTTCCACGCCGGAAATCTAAGCTTTAAAGAAATTACCTTGGATTTTTATCCCCAATTGCTCCCCTCCCTCCTGGGGGAGCCTGCCTGCCGGTAGGCAGGGGGTCGGGGGTGGGGCTAGGGATCACGAAGATCCGTCAATATCAACTTCCTCCTGAACCACATTCCCCGGCTTATCACTCACACTTACAATCACTTTACAACCATGATAATCAGGATTCTCCACCGTCGCTAAATATTCCCATTCTCTATTTCCTGAATACATCTTCGCAACTGCCGGGCCTTTCTCAACAAGCTGCCCCTTATTATTGAGAATCATCACATTAACCGTCTCAACCCTGAACTTATCCCATGCCGAAATCCTGA
>JBEKQA010000011.1:0-31236 GCA_049520195.1 Bacteroidales bacterium | reverse complement strand
GTTGTAAATGTTTCAAAACTTTGTAATGAAACCGGAATTTATTTCTCGCATTTCCTGATCCTGGGAGGTTATGGCGAGACAGAACAGACTATTTCTGAAGGCTTTGAGAATTCGAAACGATTTAAAGATACTGTTTTCTTTCCTTATATAGGAATGCGAATTTATCCCGGGACACAGTTAGAAAAATTAGCAATAGAAGACGGGACCATCACTGCCGAGGATGATTTATTAGAACCCACTTTTTATCTTGCCAAAGGAATAGATTACGGTATATTAAAAGAAAGAGCTTTTCAAACAGGAAGAAGATTTGTTTTTCCCGATGAAGATGTTGTAACCGTGATGAATAGAATGAGGGCACATAACAGAAAAGGAATGCTATGGCATCATCTGAAAAAATAATTGCATCAGAAGCCACTATAGGGCAATACATACCTCAAAAGCCTCCAATTATTATGATTGGAAAACTTCTTGATGTTACTCCTACGAAAACTGTGACATCATTAGTTATCAGAGAGGATAATTTGTTTTGCAGTGAGGGATTTTTCAGAGAGCCTGGTCTTATTGAAAACATGGCCCAGACTGCTGCAGCAGGAACCGGGTACGTTTCAAAAAATGAAAAGAAAGAGCCTCCAACCGGATTTATCGGAGGATTGAGGAACCTGCAGATTTACAGTCTTCCCAGGGTCGGTTGTGAGATTAGAACTGAAGTTACTATAGAGCACGAGGTATTTGATGCAAAGGTTGTGAAAGGAAAGATCTTCTTTGAAGAAAATTGCATTGCAGAGTGTGAATTGAAGGTATTCCTCATTAAAAGTAAATAAATGAACGAAGTAAAAACCCAGCTGGCAGCTGAAACTTGCCCAGATGAAAAACTTATATATCAGAATAACCGGGAACTCTTTTATTTTTATGATAAAGAAAAGAACTGTTATACCTGGAAGGTTGCCTACCAATGCGAAACCAACCAGGTAATCATTAAACAGGGATGGGATGCCCTGGAAGAAAGGATAGACGAAATAAAGGAACAAGTGATCGCCGGAAGGTTAAGCCCGTTGGCCTATTATATGGAGAAAAGCCAGATGGATGTTCCTATACTTTCCCAATATTCGGGTATCAGGAAGTGGCGGGTTAAAAAGCACATCATTTCAAAAGGGTTCATGAAGCTCTCTGACGATGATCTTGATAAATATTCAAAAGCCTTGAATATCAGTTTTGAAGAATTAAAGAACCCTGAATTTCTATCACTTACTGCACCAGTTGAAAGAAAGGAAACTGATGATTAAACTCGATTTCGAGCACAGGCAGGCAGGCCATTGCGAGAGCGGTGTAACCTCCAACCTTTTACACTATCATGGATTAAACATAAGTGAACCGATGGCCTTCGGGATCGGTTCGGGGTTGTTTTTTAGCTACCTGCCTTTTCTGAAGATGCAGCATGCTCCTGTGACCTCCTTCAGGGTATGGCCGGGAATGGTCTTTGATCGGACCACGAAATTGCTTGGGGTAAAAACTCACATACAGCGATTCAGGAAGCCAGATGAAGCGATGATAGCCCTCGACGAGGCACTTGAACAAGGATTTCCAGTCGGACTTCAGGTTGGGACGTTTCACCTTCCTTTTTTTCCACCTGAATACCGGATGCATTACAACATGCACAACATGGTAGTCTATGGCTATGACAACGGGACTTATTTCGTTAGTGACACTGTTGTTGAAAGACGTGCGGAGATAAGTTATCAAGACCTGGTAAAAGTCAGATTCGCAAAAGGAGCATTTGCTCCGAGCGGGCGTATGTATTATCCTTATAAGATCCCAAAAAATGTTGATGTAACACCTGCAATCATAAAAGGAATCCGTAAAACTGCAAACAATATGGTAGGAGTTCCTTTTCCACTTATCGGCACCAAAGGTATTCGCTACCTATCAAGACAAATGCGTAAATGGCCTAAAAAGCTGGGAGAAGAAAAAGCAGCATATTACCTTGGGCAGGTTCTCAGAATGGAAGAAGAAATTGGTACTGCCGGTGCCGGCTTCCGTTATATCTATGGTGCCTTTCTTAATGAGGCCGGGGATATTCTGAAGCAGGACTGGCTAAAGGAAGTTTCTCTTGAGATGGGAGAAGCTGCAACGGCCTGGAGAGCATTTTCCTATAAAGGGTCAAGGAACTGTAAGAAAAGAGGAAAGCCTGAAGAATCCTATGATTTTCTGGCAGATATGCTTATTGATTGTGCTGATAAAGAGGAGAAAATATTCCGTAAGCTTTCCAAGATCAAATTTTACTAATTTCGCATGTTAAAACCTTTATATTAAATCCAAAAATAGAATCCAATGGAAAAAGAAGCTAACCCGGTATACAAAAATAAAGCCTATGGACAGTTCAGAGAACTTTTCTACTCCTATGGTCCTGATGGTAAATTTGAAAAGAATGTAGGTTTTCATGGTGAATCTACCAGGGTCACTCTTCAACAAGCTTGGGACCTTTTCAATGACAGAATAGAGGAAGCCAGACAGAAAGTCAAAGCAGGAATAGCCAGTCCGATCCTCTATTACATGGAAAAGACACTGGTAACACCCATGGATCTTTCAATGCACACGGGTATCATGGTATGGAGGGTAAAGCGTCATCTTAAGCCAAAAGTTTTTAAACGTCTGAATGAAAAGACGTTGAAGAAATACGCTGATGTTTTTAACACCACACTTGAACAACTTAAAAACGTTGATTAACTAAATCAGATATACCATGGAAAATAATAAAATCATGATAGATTATAAACACCGCCAAGCCGGTCATTGTGAAAGCGGTGCCACCTCAAACCTTTTCAATTTTCACGGCATTGAAATGTCAGAGCCCATGGCATTTGGAATAGGTAATGGGCTGTATTTCAGCTATATTCCATTTTTAAAGCTACAATATGCGCCGATGTTGTCTTTTCGAAATTTACCAAATACGGTATTTCACCGTTCAATGAAGTACCTTGATGTTGACGCGACGGTAATTAAAAATTTCAAGGAGCCAAATGAATCGATGGCAGCTCTTGACAGGAATCTTGAAAAAGGCATCCCAACCGGTATGCAAGTCGGCGTATTCAACCTGACTTTTTTCCCTCCGGAATACAGAATGCATTATAACATGCATAATATTGTTGCATATGGCAAGGAAGGCAATGATTACTGGGTGAGTGATACCGTTATGGAATTGCCGCAGCGAATTTCTCATGAAGATCTTCAGAGGGTCAGGTGGGCAAAGGGTGCTTTTGCCCCTAAAGGAAAGATGTATTGGATCAACAATGTCAAAAAGGATCTTGATATCAAGGGAGCAGTTCAGAAAGGAATAAAGAAGACGGTATATGAAATGATCAAGATTCCATTTCCATTAATTGGTGTCAAAGGGATTCATTGGCTTGCTAAAGATCTGAAGAAATGGCCGAAGAAGCACGGCAATGAAACGGCTTCCTTCTACCTTGGTCAGATCATCAGGATGTCTGAGGACTTTGGAACGGGCGGTGCAGGATTCCGTTACATTTACGGAGCCTTTCTAAAAGAAACAGGGGAAAAGTTCAATAATCCTGAATTACTGGAGGCATCTGTCATGATGGGCAATGCTGCTAACCATTGGAGAGAGTTCACTTATATGGGAGCACGTAATTGCAAGAACCGATCGAAACCTGAGGAGGATTATGGAAAACTCAGTGAAATGCTTCATGAAATAGCAGCAATGGAAAAGGCAGTTTATGTAAAACTGGATAAAATAAAAATCTGAATGGCTGAATTTCCAATTATTGAAATTAAAAATCTCAGTAAAAGATATAAAGGGTCGGACGAACCTGCTTTGAATGATATCTCACTCGAAATCTACCCCAATGAAATTTTTGGGCTTCTCGGGCCAAACGGAGCAGGAAAGACAACTACTATCTCAATACTTTGCGGATTATTAAAACCAACATCAGGAGAGGTAATGATCGACGGGTTGAATCTTAGTGGAGATCTCGATGATATCAAACAGAAGATTGGTATTGTTCCCCAGGAAATAGCCCTCTACCCTACCCTTACCGCACTGGAAAATCTTACATTTTTTGGTAACATGTACGGACTCAGAGGGAAAGCCCTAAAAGATGAGATTATGCATCGCATGACTGTTTTTGGGTTAGAACGTTTTGCCAGGAAGAGGATATCCACTTTTTCAGGTGGCATGAAACGAAGAATTAACCTTATTGCAGGCCTGCTCCATGGTCCAAAGATAGTGTTCCTGGATGAGCCAACAGCGGGGATTGATGTTCAATCAAAAATTGTCATCCTCGAATTTCTTCATGAAATAAATCAAAAAGGAACTACCATCATTTACACTTCTCACTATATGGAGGAAGCAGAAAACCTGTGCACAAGAGTCTCGATTCTTGACCGGGGAAAGATCATTTCGACAGGTAATCCAAAGGAGCTGGTTGCGGATCATCCTGAATTTAAAAATCTGGAGAACCTATTTCTTCATTTAACAGGAAAAGGGTTACGTGATTGATGATAACGGGGATAATAAAAAGAAACTTTTAATTTACCAGAGCCTAAATGTTCAGATTTCTCTCAGCTGTTAAAAAGGAATACTTATTATTGTTAAGGGATAAGGCAGGAATAATTATTCTTTTTCTCATGCCAATGGTGCTCATTGTGATTATGTCGCTCTTACAGGAAGTTGGATGGAATGCTATTGCAAAGGAACCCAAAGTAGAAGTTTTGTTTGTGAACAATGACGCAGACAGTCTGGGGATTAATATGGAAGATGGTCTTCGCTCCTCCGGTTTCTTTGATGTGATCGATTCTATAAATCATGAACCTGTGACGGCAGAATCAGCCAGGGCTGCAGTAAAAAAAGGAGATTACCTGATCGCTATTGTAGTTCCAAAGGGAGTAACAAAGACAATGCGGACAAATGTTAGTGTTGCTGTTGCCAAGACTTTGTCGGGATTTGGGATGTTCAATCCAATGCTTTTTAACAAAATTGCGCAAAAACAGGCTGATACAGTCACTCTATTCTTCGATCCTACGATAAGGAAAGCTTTTAAAAATGCAGTTGTCAGTTCGATAAAGGAGTTCAATTACAAGAGCGAAACAGGGATGGTATTCCGGACTTTTAATATTGAGATGTCTAAACAGTTTCCAGCATATAAGCCAGCAGATATTGAATACAAGGAATCGCTACAGTTCAAAGAAGTTTTTCCTAATTACAAGGAACAGGAGGAAGTTCCTACGACTGTTCAGCATAATGTTCCGGCATGGGCTATTTTTGCAATGTTCTTCATTATTATACCCCTTACCGGAAGTATGATCAAAGAAAGGGAAGAAGGCAGTCTGGCCCGGTTGATGTCGATGCCAATTTCATATATCGAACTGCTTCTGGCAAAGGTTGCAGTATATTTTGTTGTTTGCTTCATACAGACAGCTCTCATGATCTGTTCAGGGATCTTTATCCTGCCACTTTTTCATATTCCCATGCTGATCATCGGCAATCATATTATTGAACTTATCATAATGACAATTTTCACTGCTCTTGCAGCACTTGGATATGGTCTCCTTGTAGGAACCATTGCAACTACTCACCAGCAAGCTGCTGCATTTGGTGCAGTCTCAGTCATTATTCTGGCAGCCATCGGTGGAATATGGGTTCCTGTTTACCTTATGCCACTGGTAATGCGTCACGTAGCATTGGTAAGCCCGCTTAATTGGGCAATAACCGGGTTTTATAATATTTTCCTACGGCAAGGAGGACTTATTACTATTATGAACCCAGCAATGAAATTGCTGGTATTTTTCCTCGCCTCTGTTTTCATTACATACATTTATAGGAAGTTTAAAAGTCCTCTTAATATTTAATATGGAGCTTATTGACCGGAAAGAAATTTTAGTGAGATTTGGAGAAGTTGATTCCATGGCTATTGTTTGGCATGGAAATTATCTTAAATACTTTGAAGATGGCCGGGAATCTTTTGGTGCTAAATACAACCTTGGTTACCTGGATGTTCACAGGCATAATGTCATGATACCCATTGTAAAAGTGACTTGTGATTTTAAAAAGCCCTTGGTTTATGGTGATTCAGCCATCATTGAAACACGTTTTGTAAACACTGAAGCTGCAAAGATACTTTTTAACTATTCGGTATACAGAAAATCAGATCTTGAGCTTATGGCGACCGGTAGCTCAATGCAGGTTTTCCTGACACCAGATAAAGAATTATTACTTACAAACCCGGAATTTTTCATCGGGTGGAAGAAAAAGTGGGGACTCTTGTGAAAATTAGATGATGAGAAAGGTTTTTATCGCGGGGGATAATATTGTTAACTCTCTGGGTTTCTCGACTGTTGAAGTCATGAATCAACTGGAGACCGGAGCGACTGGCTTCAAGTTTTACAATGATCCCAGGTTAGCTCAAACGACTGTGCCACTTTCGCTTGTCGATCAAGGGATGTTGCATTCAAGATTTAAGGATATCTTACAAAAACGTCATCCGGAATTGGATGAAAAGAGTTTTACCCGTCTGGAAAAGATGTTTATTGTTTCCATTGATGGTGCCTTAAAGGGAATAGAATCAGATATTTACACCTCGAATTCTCTGCTGATTATTTCTAGTACAAAGGGAAATATAGATCTTCTTGAAGAAGGGAAGAAGGAATTTCCCGATCCTAAACGGATCTTTCTCTGGAAAATGGCGGATGTAATCGGTTCATTTTTCGGGTTTGTAAACCGGCCCATGGTCGTCTCAAACGCCTGTATTTCAGGAGTTCTGGCATTAACTATCGCAGCCCGGATGATTAAGACGGGGTTGTATGAAAATATAATTGTTTCGGGTGGAGATTTACTTTCAGAGTTTGTTATATCAGGATTCCTGTCGTTTCAGGCACTCAGTCCGGAACCCTGCAAACCGTTCGATATAGCCAGGAATGGTCTCTCACTTGGTGAAGGCTGCGGAACCATGGTTCTTTCATCAAAGTATAAAAAAGCAATGACAATAACAGCATCAGGATCAGCAGTTACCAATGATGCTAATCACATCTCAGGTCCTTCACGTACGGGAGAAGAACTTGCGATGGCAATCACAAAAGCCCTGAAAGAAGCCAATATTGACCCGGGGAACCTGGATTTTATTTCCGCCCATGGAACTGCAACACTTTATAATGATGAAATGGAGTCGAAGGCGATTGGGATTGCAGGATTGCAGACAGTCCAGGTCAACAGTCTCAAAGGGTACTGGGGACATACCCTGGGAGCGGCAGGTGTGATTGAATCAGTTGCCACTATTCATTCAATGGAAAACAACATCCTGTTCCGCTCTGCAGGATTTGATGAATCCGGGGTTCCTGTTGCTTTAAATGTGATCAGAAAAAACACCAATACTCAAGTCAAAAACAGCTTAAAGATTGCTTCCGGGTTCGGTGGATGCAATGCTGCAATGGTTTTCCAGAAAATTTGATTAACTGCTGAACAATGCCAGACCACTACTTTATTACACATTCGAACATTATCCGAAAGAATGCTATAAAAAGGGATTATAATATTGAGCCCAATAATGAAAATTTTGTTAATTTTGCAACCTTTATAAAAGCGCTCTATAAAAAGGAAACCATCAGTTATCCTAAGTTTTACAAAATGGATAACTTGAGTAAACTAGGGTTCCTTGGTGCAGAGATGCTTTTAAGAGATAATTCGTTCTTTGACCGGTACAGCAAAGAGGAGATTGGCATTATAATGATGAATTCAAGTTCAAGTTTGGATACTGATCTATCATATAATCAAACTATTAAAGATAAATCCAACTACTTTCCAAGTCCCTCTGTTTTTGTGTACACCCTGCCCAATATCCTGATTGGAGAACTCTGTATAAGGCATGGAATTAAAGGTGAAAATGCATTCTTCATTTTTAATTGTTTTGAGCCTCAGAAGATTCTGGATCTTGTGCATTTACTTTTAGACAAAGATCGAGCCCAGGCTTGTCTTTGCGGTTGGGTGGAAGTCCTGGAAGATAATTTCGAATCGGTTATTTTTCTCGTCGAAAAAGAACAAAGAATGAAGGAATTTCAGCTTAAGAATGAATATTCATATTTTAATAATGAAAACCTGATAAAACTTTATCAAAATAAGTAATAAAACCTATGGACGAACTGATTGATAAACTAAAGCAAGAAGTTATACAACAACTGAATCTCGAGGATATTTCAGCGGCGGATATAGATCCTGATGCACCTTTATTTGGAGAAGGGCTTGGGCTGGATTCAATTGATGCACTTGAGCTGATAGTTCTGCTGGAGAAAAATTACGGGATTAAGATAGAAGATCCAAAGGATGGGAAAAAAATATTTTACTCTATCCGGACAATGGCTGAATATATTACACAGCATAAAAAAGCCTGACAAATGCCACGGCGGATCTTTGTTACCGGATTGGGTATCATTACCGGCATCGGCAACAACCTCGCTGAAACCAAAGATTCTCTTTTTCATTTAAGGACCGGAATTGGCAAGATCCTCTACTTAGAAACCAACCTCAGGGATGAGATCCCTGTTTCTGAAGTCAAATGCTCCCTGGATGAATGTTTCCACCAGGCTGATATCCCTGTAACAGAAGGATTTTCACGTAATACATTATTAGGTATAATTGCTGCCAAACAAGCTTTCAGGGATATCCCGATAACAGGTTTCCAGGGCCGGCGAACCGGTCTTATTTCTGCTACAACCGTTGGAGGTATGGACCGTTGCGAATTATACTACCAGGATTTTATATCCAATGACAGCAAAAATATCTATATTGACTCCTATGATTGTGCAGATAGTACAGAGAAGATTGCCGACATTCTGGGAATAAAGGATTATATAACTACCATAAGTACAGCATGTTCATCCTCCGCCAATGCCATTCAGCTTGGGGCCAGGATGATAAGGAACGGAGATCTGGATATATTGGTAGCAGGCGGAACTGAGTCACTTACCAAGTTTCATCTCAACGGATTTAATGCATTAAAGATCTTAGATAAAAATCACTGCAAGCCTTTTGACGAAAAGAGAAATGGAATTAACTTAGGTGAGGGTGCCGCATATCTTGTGCTGGAGTCTGAAGAATCTGTCGCCAAATCTGGCAGAAAGGTGATTTGTGAGTTGACCGGCTGGGGAAATTCGTGTGAAGCATTTCATCAGACTGCCTCCTCTCCGGATGGGATCGGACCTTATCTGGCCATGAAGAAAGCTATTGATATGAGTGGGTTAGATGTTAATGATATCGATTATATCAATGCACATGGCACAGGAACCGACAACAATGATGTTTCAGAAGGACGAGCTATTGAAAGGCTTTTCGGAACTAAAATTCCACCTGTAAGTTCTACAAAACCCTATACCGGTCATACAACCAGTGCTGCCGGAGCAACAGAAGCCATCATTTCTATCCTTTGCATACTGGAACAGGTGATATGGCCGAATATGAATTTTTCTGAACCCATGAAGGAACTAAGTTTCGTGCCTGTTAAGAATTTATTAACCGGTATAAAAATCCGGAATGTCATGAGCAATTCATTTGGATTTGGAGGAAATGATACCAGCCTGATCTTTTCTGATTATAAACCATGATAAATCATTCTCCAGGAAGAAAATAATGGCAGCATTTATAAACGGCATCGGTTTAATCTCTCCACAGAAAACAGTGGAAACCAATGATTTCTTAGCAGAAATCACCGGGTATGATGCCGATTACCTAAAATGCATTGAACCTGCAAGTTATAAGCCTTATATTGATCCTATTCAGTCGCGTCGGATGAGTAGGCTTATCAAAATTGGTATTGCATCTGCAAAGATATGTTTGCGTGAGGCTGAATGTGAGATGCCTGATGCCATAATTACCGGGACAGGGCTTGGAAGTGTTGAGGATACAGAGAGAATTCTTGGAAGTATCCATTTAGAACAGCCTTTCTTAAATCCCACGCCTTTCATGCAATCTACTTACAATACAATAAGTTCCCAGATTGCTATTCAATTAAAGTGTCATAGTTACAACTCTACCTATGTTCATCGTTCATTTTCTTTTGAAAGCTGCCTTCAGGATGCGTTATTACAGATAGGTGAAGGGACTGCCAAAGATGTCCTGGCTGGCGGGATTGATGAGATGACGATGAACCATCTTGAGATTACGAGGCGACAGGGACATTGGAAAAGAGGGAAAGCTAATAATCTTGAAATGCTGAATTGGGATTCGCCGGGATCGATGGCAGGCGAAGGAGCCGGGTATTTCTTACTTTCATCTGTGAAGAATGAGAAGACTTATGGTTGTGTCATGGATGTCCAAACGCTATATAAGCCCGAAGGAATTGATGAAATCTCAAACCGGGTAACCCGTATGCTTTCAAATTCCGGGTTAACGATTCCTGATATTGACCTAGTAATCATGGGAGTAAACGGGGACAACCGTTACGATTATCTTTACCATGAATTTGAAAACGCCATGTTTCTCTCTACCCCACGAGCTTACTATAAACATCTGTGTGGCGAATATTACACATCAACGGGGTTTGCATTATGGCTGGCGGCAAATATCCTCAAAAGACAAGTATTTCCATCTATTCTCGAACTCGATGACTGCCACCGGAAATCAATCCGTAATATTCTCATCTACAATCAGTACCAGAATATAAACCATTCATTGATCCTGGTAACCCAATAGATGAGAAGTTAAATTTCTTACTCAATAACTAAGGCTTCCCTGGGGTTAATTCAATTACAAAAATCAGTATTCCGGATAAAAAGATACTATTTTATTAGGTTATTTTGATAGATTTGATTATATTTATACGAAATCTAAATCGTCATTTATGGCTATATCTTATAACAATGTGATAACCAGGTATTTTTCCGGCAGAGTCGGAGATTTTGTTCTTAAGAACTACAACGGGAAGTGCGTCATGGCCAAGCGGCCTGATTGCTCGAAGGTAATCAAGAGTGCAAGGCAACAGGTATTTATGAATAAGTTTGCGAAAGCTGTAAAGGTTGGACTGTTTGCCAAGGATAATCCGACACTCATCGACCATTACCATAAGATAAGGCCAGACCTGAGTACTTATCATGCGGCTATATCAGATTATCAGTCGAGTCCGGTGATAGAGCATGTTGATGTGAGTGAATATCGGGGACACCCGGGAGATGTAGTTACCGTCTCAGCCTCCGATAATTTTGAAATAGAAGGTGTTGGTGTAGTGATCTTTAATGACATGGGAGACGTTGTTGAGTTCGGAGAGGCCGTTCCTAAGGAATTTTCAGGAAACACCGAATGGGATTACACGGCTACCGTTGAGAATGTTGATTATAAATCCTCCCGGATCCTCGTCCGCGCAAAAGATCGGCCAGGCAATACAGTTGAGGCTGAGGTCGATGTGGGCGGAACATAGGCGTTCGTAACGCGTGACGCGAGGGGAAAGCACCTCATCCCCCTGCCCCTTCTCCTGAAGGCGAAGGGGAGTAATTCGAGGTGAAATTCAAAGTTAATTTCTTTAAAAGTGGATGTTCCAGCATGGAAGAGGTATGTCTACGTGGGAAATTTTTGTGTTAAATCAAACTCCAAATTCCCAGGTCTGATTCCTAATTTCAGATTTAAACTCCTAATTCCAGATTTAATCCCCTTATTTTCCTTTTTCCCTCGTCTTACCTATACCCTCCCTATATCGAAACTATAGTCTTTCTTCGTTCTTTCTTCGTTTACCATTCGTTTACAGTATAAGTAAACTATATTGGCGGACTAATGCTCAAATAAGAAGGAATCTCTTAAGAATAATGAGTTCGAATATGGAATCAGGAATGGGAATACTCAAATTCTTGTCAGAAAGGAATTGAAAATAAAAAATTAATCAGGAGAGAATTATTGGTTTGGACAGGGTTCTATTCCCAGAAATTGTAATAGTTATGCCATTGAAGCGGATATTTGCTGATCATAGTTTCTAATTCTGAAACATACTCCCCTATTGATTCTTTTACAAGAACGGAGCGTTCCAGTGGATTTTTGGCTGGAGGTAATTTCTTCATTGGGGACGCATAAAATCTGTATGTCTTGTGGGACTCCTTTACTGAAAACACATAAGAATAAGGCACATTAAAATAGGATGCCATGTGCCAGGGTCCCAATGGGAACTTTGCAGGCTTACCCAAAAAGTCAACTTTAATGGTCTGATTTCCTTCTATATAGCGATCAGCCAGGAAGGAAACAAATTCTTTATTGGCCAGGGCTTTTTTTATCTCGAACAGATGAGAGAAATCATCACTGATCCTGATAAAATTAACATTCCTGTCAGTTGTTACATCGGACATGTATTCTTTTATTGCCCTTTCCTCACTATCCATAACGACCAGGTTTATTCTCTGACTAAGAAAATCCAGGGCCTTCCCTCCCACGTCCCAATTACCGATATGACTACTGATTAAGATGCCTCCCTCACTCATCTGGAATAAATTCTCTTTCCCTTCCAGGATGAATTTGAATTTCTCTCTTAAACCTGCAAGAATTGCACTCTTATCAATTAACCCTTGTCCGAGGAGGTAGTAGTTTTTATAGATACTGATAAATGATTTTAAAGGATTTTGCAATAAGCGATCATGAAAGAAATAATACATTGATTTGAAGGCCTTTCCAGATGCAAACACGAAATATGCCGATACAAAAACCAATAGGAAATAAGCAAAATCAAGCCCAAGGTGCGTCAGGCTCCAGACAAAAATCCTGTACCCAAGAACGCTTCCCCTGCTTTTTCCTTCCCATGAATCCATAATTGTCAAACTTGGATTTATGTTTATCAGATACAATTAGTTAACGACTAAAATCATCATCAAAAGTTGCTATTTTACTTTCCTCTTCCGGAGTGGGAATCCCGGAATCCATCCCGGGACTTCCTGACAGTACTCTTTCCATTCCTCACCAAAACGACGCTCCAGTTGCGGCTCTTCATAATTAGTTACAATCAGATAGATTATCCTGATCATTGCAATTAACCACGCAAAGAGGATAATATTTCCAAAGGTGAGGATCTCGCCAAACACTATTATAAATAACGCCCACATCATCGGATTTCGAACAACCCCAAAAATATTACGAGTCATTATCTTTTTCGGCGCAGATGTAACAAAAAACGTGCCTTTCCCGAATAAAAACATGAGTATTGCACACCAAATAGCCAAGGCAGTGCCTGACCACATAATGACTATTCCCGCAATCTCTATGCCAGGTATTCCAAAACCATCCTCTGCTTTAATTCTGACAACCCTCATCAGGAATTGTGGTATAATATAAAGCACACAAAACGGGCCAATAAATCCATATAATCCGCCATCAATTATTTTCAGTAGGACCTTAAAAATTTTCTTCATCATAAGTATTGATATTTAATCCTTGCTATTATGAAATCAAACTTGAAACATTCACTAAATTAGAATTTTTTATAAAATTGTCTATTAACAATTTACGCTTAAAAATCAATTAAATCGGATTGAAGTGGTTTACGAAGAACAAAGAAATCATTGGAAGTTATTCTGTTCTGATCTATGATTTCAAAATTCAGACCATATTCTTCCGCGATCTCAGTAAGTTTTTGAGCAGAAGTAAAATAAAGTTTTCTTGTATTATCCTGAGTTTTATTGAACCTGATGATCTTTGTTGAAAAGAATTCAGTGATTTTAGTAAGCCTATGTTTTTTCTTTTTATCAGCATTTCCCTCGCGAATAAGGATCACACCCCCAGGTCTGAGATTTTTAATACAATCTTTCAGAAGGGATTCCTGCTGTTGATAAGTCTGGTAATGCAGAACATCGCCGAAAAGAAATCCATCTTTTGGAGTTATCGGATAATTTAAAACATCTGCAGCTACAAAAGAAATCATGTTGTTCCTGAGATATCCATTTTCAGCTATGATAATCTTTTTTCGATCATAATCGACTCCTGTGATTGTCCTTTCATCAGAAGTGAGCATAAGCATATAAGAAATATATCCATAGCCGCACCCCAAATCGAGTATCTCTCCTTGTCGCGGCAAATAAGTACAATATATATCAAAGTTATTTTCCATTGCCATTTTAACCCGGAGATACCATTCCAGAACCGGACCTTTAAAAAGATAATTCAATCTAAGGTTTAAAGCATTATTTGCCGGTATGTTATGAGTGATCGTGAAGAATTTATACTCCTTGTTGAAATATTGGGATATAAGTGTAGTCTTTTCTAAAAGGTTGTCCCCGAATATTTTGTTTTCCATTTTTATGATCGGAAGTGTTTTAATGAAAAGTCGTCCCGGCTTTCCGAAGAAATTTCCATTTGAGAGAGAATCTTCACCACCATAAATGAGAACAGGTATGATGTCGAGACGGAGTTTTTCAGCAAAATAGAAAACATCGCTGCTAAATTGTTGAATATCTTTGTTTAATGAAGGATTTCTTTCGGAATGAAATACCAAGGAGTAACCTTCATCTACTAACTTCTTCAATGTCAAGATTGAATCATCGACATTTCCTTTCAATGAAACAAAACAAGAAGAGCTGATAAATGTTCCTGAATACCATTTTAAATGATCCCCTTGATCCGATACAATGACTATTTTGGAATGCAGTCTGAAAAGAGCAGGAATATCAAATAAAGACTGTTGATTACAAATTATAATTGATGGTTTCCGGAAATTATGAGGATCAGGATTCTCGATCCAAAAGTGCCGTGGAAAATTGATTTTAATAAATAAACGGCTAGGGAAACTCATAACCTGATGAAAGATTTTCAGTTTGCGTCTTTTTCTAAAAGGCAAGACCGGATTGATCAGATTATTATAGATGGTTAAAAATGCTTTATTAAGAAATACAGGAATCCAGATAATAAATATAGAATGAAAAATAATCCGGGCGGTGATCGGATAGCTCTGCTTTTTCTGAGGATTCAGTAAGATCCATCGGGCAATCAGTGGTTGATAAGAGAGGGAAATAAGAACCACACTTGTAATTCCAACTATTGAGATAAGTGCAATGGAATTCAATGCAGGATGCCTGGCGAAGAACAGAACACCAACTCCAATAAGGGTTGTAGCAGATGAAAGTAAAACTGATGTTTGATAAGTTTTCAGATCATTGACACCAGTCCTGTATTGATTAAGTAGTCCCCGCATCATTAATATGCTATAGTCAACCCCCAGGCCAAAAATGAAAGTAGAAATAATTATATTGAAAATATTGAATCTTATGCCCGTAATTCCCATGAATCCCAGGGTTATTAACCAACTAAAAAACATGGGTAGGGACGTGATAATAGTTAATTCTATACGACCTAATGAAATCAACAATAAAAGAGTAACAATTAGCATTGATAAGGAAATCAATAATTCAAAATTATGTTTGACGGTTAAAACGAACTGTGTTGCAAGGTTTTGTCTGTCAAAGATGACCAGATGAGGATCTCCTGAAAAAGTATTGTAAACATTTTGTTTTTCATTGTCAGTGACCTTTGCGGTAATAGAAACCATTGCCATTTCCGGGGTTTGATTTACCCAATCCGGGAACAGTAAATTATAAAGCGGTATTATTTCTGCTGAAGGGATTAAAGAATAGTTAGTATTCAACATTTGCTTCACACCATCGAAAGCTTTCCAGTTATAACCAAGCCTCTTACCCTCTTTGTCTAATCTATTGAGCAACAATTCTTTTCGATGATAACTCCAGAAATAATTCCATTTATTAAGGCGATCGTGCTGAATAGAATCAGAAAGCAAAAGGGTACTAATTCCAGAGAATTCATGAATTTTTTCCTTTGATTTCAATCTTTCAAGTTTTCGTTGGACGATCTCATTTCTTTGCAAAGCCTCATCCAGATTATTACCTGTTGATACAATATAAACATCCTTAAGCTCACCTTCGGAAATCTTTTTAAGGCGTCGTTCCGCATTTTTCAATGGTTCCGACATATAATTCAGCGAATTTAAATCTTGTTCAAAAGAGACCTTATTGTTGACAAAAAAGCTGAAGAGGCCTGCCAGAGCCAGTCCAATCAACAACCATACTTTTTTCCCAAAATCAATTTCCCCAATCCTCTTTATAAAATTATTCCGTTGAATCAATTCTTCAGAAGGAAGAATTTTTTTGCCAAAGAATTGCGGTAAAATTATCAGTGATGATAAAGATGCCCCGAGAACACTTAAAACTGCAAACCATCCCAAGTCATGAAGAACATCTGAATCAAGAAAGATCAGACAAAGAAATACTCCGATGGTAGTAATGCTGCACATAAGGATTGTGTGAGACATATCTTCAAGTACTTGCTCCACTGATTTTTTTCTTCTAAAGTGATTGACCATATACAGCGCATAGTCGATAATCAGCGCTAAGATTACAGATCCAATCCCCAATGCGATAAAGGAAATCTTTCCTTTAACAAGATATAAAATAACCAAGGCAAGGCCACCTCCAAAAATAGCAGGAATAAATCCCAGCAATGGGATCAGGAAGTTTTTAAAATACCATCCTAGCAGCAGAAAGATGAGAATAACAGCAATGCAGAGGGTCAAAATAATATCAAATTTTATCTGGTGTGCATTTCCAACTGCAGTAGCGGCATACCCATAAAAATCTATGTGGACTTTACTTTTATCCGGAGATACCGTGGGAATAATGCTTTTTAAAGTTGAAATCAGTGTCGCGTTTTTATTAGTCTCAGTTGAAGGATTCGCAGGCATGATAAACATCAGGAGATGCTTTTTATCCCGGGAAAAAACGCAGCCATTATAAAGGATAAAATGAGTGTCTGTTTGAAGGGACTTTAATTTCTTAAATGCCATTTGATTCAGACCTAATGGATCTTTAACGATCCGTTGTTTAAGGATCATGCTGGCTGGCGTCATTAATAGCCAATAATTGCTTTTAAGCAAGGCATGTAAATGATCAGAAGCCATCAAACTATCGATGGACTTATAATCAGCGTCGTTTAAAAACAGAGGTAAGTGCTGATTGATGACAGCCTGTGAAGTATCAATCATGGATGCATTATATTGCAATAATACCTGTTTGATATAAGTAGAATCCAACCGGGATACAAGGCCGCTACGAATAGATTCCGCAGCAAAAATCAAGAGTTCGGGATCTGCATTTTTGGTCGTATCCGCCAGTGAGAAATGAACTATCAATTTATCCGCAAATTTGAAATTCCGGATTACATATTCGTAACGGTTATGAGAATTATTCTCATTTGTTACTTTGGTAATATCTTCTTCCAACCGGATCTTTGAGGCAAACAATATTACCAAAACTACAAAGGCAACCAGAAATGCGATGAAAATCCACTTATAATGGTGAAAGAAACGATATACACTTATAAAAAATCCTGCCATAAACTATTGCAGATAAGCCCCTTATTTGATCAGTTCACTGATAGTCTCACAATGAATCGCGGAATAGGACTTCAACTATTCGCAAGAATATTCCTTATGACGATTCAAAAATGGTAAAATTAGATCAAAATTATCAATAGAAAAAACGACCATCAGAACATCAGTATTACTAAGTATTGTCGACTCTTCGTTTGCAATACGTATTTCAATTTTTCTGTTAACTTTGCAAATCAAGCATTAATTAATTCTGATTTTCTGACAATAAGGATATTCTCATGCCGCAAAGTGTTTATATTACGGGGGTTGGGATCATTTGTGCCATAGGAAATAATTTGGAATCAACTTTCAATTCGTTAGTTGAAGAAAAATCAGGTATTTCAGGAATTACACTGTTAGAAACAAGCTTAAAAGGCAAAGTTCCTATCGCAGAAGTAAAGCTCTCTGATAACGAACTCCTGAATATCACGGGACTTAACGGTAAGAAGAACTTTACCCGTACTGCTTTACTTGGAATGGTTGCAGCTTCGGAAGCAATGACTTCTGCAGATATATCTAATATACATGAATACCGTACCGGACTTATTTCAGCCACTACTGTCGGTGGCATGGACCGAAGTGAGAACTTTTACAGAGAATTTCTTGGGAATCATAAAAAAGGACGACTAATAAATATTGTCAACCATGATTGCGGAGACAGCACGGAAAGGATTGCAAATCATCTTGAAATCACAGATTTTGTAACAACAATAAGTACAGCCTGTTCATCGTCTGCCAATGCTATTATGTTTGGAGCACAACTCATCAAAGCCGGATTTCTAGATCGTGTAATTGCAGGTGGGACTGACTCAGTGACAAAATTTACTCTTAATGGTTTTAATACCTTGATGATACTTGATAAAAACGGATGTCGTCCCTTTGATGAGAACCGTTCAGGGCTAACATTAGGAGAAGGGGCAGCGTATATCGTTTTAGAGTCTGAAAAAGCTATTCGGGGCCGGAACAAAAAGGCTTTATCAACTTTGACGGGTTATGGCAATGCAAACGATGCTTATCATCAGACCGCATCATCCCCTGAAGGGACAGGGGCATGGATGGCAATGGAAAACGCTTTATCACTCAGCGGTTTAAAACGAGAGGAAATTGACTACATCAATGTTCACGGGACAGGAACCTTAAATAACGACTTATCTGAAGGAATTGCCCTGCAAAATATCTTTGGCAAGAATGTACCTTCTTTCAGCTCGACAAAGCCCTATACCGGTCATACCCTGGGTGCCGCCGGTGCTATAGAAGCCGTCATTTCAATTTTATCTCTTAATCATAATCTTCTTTTCCCCAATCTCCATTTTGAGACCCCAATGAAAGAACTCTCCATTACTCCTCTTAGAAAAGTGGTCAAAGATGTCGAAATCAAGAATATACTATCGAATTCCTTTGGCTTCGGAGGAAACAACTCGACGCTGATCTTTTCAAAACCTAATTAGTTAATGTCAAAGGAAAAGTTAATGAAACCATTATATATCACCGGATTAGGTAATATTTCTCCGCAAAAAACATGGGACAACGATCACTTTCTTGATGAAGTTAAGGGTGTGGAAACGAACTGTTTATCTGCTCAAGATCCGGTTTATAAGGATTATCTACCCAGTGATATGATCAGAAGAATGAGTCATGTCATCAAAATGGGTGTCACAGCGGGAAAGATATGCCTGGCGGATGCAGACTGTATTATGCCTGATGCGATTATAACGGGTACAGGATTGGGTTGTTTAGAGGATACTGAAAAGTTCCTGATCAATATGATCAACAACAATGAGGAATTCCTGACCCCAACTTCGTTCATCCAATCGACTCATAATACCGTTAGTGCTCAAATTGCCCTAATTCTGAAATGCCACAACTACAATTTCACCTATGTTCACCGTGGATTTTCCTTTGAAAGTGCACTCTTAGACAGTTTCCTGAGAATTGACTCCGGAGAATCAGGAAAAATACTTCTGGGCGGTACGGATGAGATGACGCCAAATACATTTTTAATCTTACAAAGACTTGGCCATTATAGGCAGTTGCCCATTAACAATATGGAATTGGCTAAACTGAGGTCCCGTGGCACTATTGCTGGTGAAGGAGCAGCTTTTTTCCTGGTATCCGCTAATCCAGGGGTCAAAAATTATGCAAAAATTGAATCGGTTGACACAATTTTCCAACCTAAAGAAGAGACCATTGCAGAGAATATTAGTTCTTTCATAGAACGATCAGGCCTTACACTTAAAGATATTGACCTTGTACTCATGGGAATAAACGGGGATTCTCGGAATGATAAAGTTTATGATCCTTTAAGAAATTCTCTATTCAGGGAAAAATCTCACGGATGGTTTAAACATCTTTGTGGAGAATACCAAACGGCTTCTGCATTCGGGTTGTGGCTTGCTGCAATGATCCTAAAAAAAGAACAGATTCCTGATGTTGTACGTCTTAATGAAACTGTGCCAAAAGAGGTACGGAATATTTTACTTTACAATCATTACAGGAATCTTGATCATTCACTCATATTAGTTAGTTCAGTCTAAATGCTGACATTCAGGAATACGACTTTTGTTCTCTTTATTATCCTACTCATATTTAACATATTAGGATTAACAGGTTTTCCAATTTACTATTATTATTATATTCTTCTTGTGATTGTTTATCTGACCCTGTCTTTTTCGATGTCGTTCTTTATCCGCTCAGGATTTCATATGAAAGTGGTCTGTAATGGGCAAACAGATAAAAAAATCGTTTCATTGACTTTCGATGACGGACCTGACAATCAACTTACCCCAAAGCTTCTTGATCAACTTCATGAACTCGATATACCAGCAACTTTTTTTTGTATTGGTAACAAGGTTGAAGAAAATAAGGATCTTCTTCAAAGAATGGATCAGGAAGGACATCTTATAGGAACACATAGCTTTACGCATTCAAATTGGTTTGATTTCTTTTCCTCTCCCCGTATGAGAAAAGAATTGGTAGAGAGCTCAAAGTCAATTTTTCAAGTGATTGGTAAAAAGCCACTGCTTTTCAGACCGCCCTATGGTGTAATAAATCCTATGTTGAAAAAAGCATTACGAGGATCAGGATTGATAGTTATTGGGTTCAGTAATCGGGCATGGGACACATCAAGCCGTAATGAGGAGGCTATCTGTTCCCGAATCGTAAAAAAGCTTAGACCAGGTGATATCATTCTTTTACATGATACAATTCCTGAATCTATAGAAATTATCAAGAATCTGATTGGTATTTTGAACCAGGAGGGCTATCAAATTATATCTCTGGATAAACTTCTTAATATTTCTGCATATGATGTATAAAATAATTATAGTACTTCTTTTTTCTTTACCTATTGTTTCTCAATGTTTTTCACAAGACTCTTATATTGAATTGAAAGACCCTGCAGGATTTAAACAAAGGTTTTCAGAATCCACCAAGAGAACCCAAACCATTGAAGCCAATTTCGTCCAGGAAAAGAATTTAAGTGTTTTTTCAGAGAAGATCACTACAAGAGGTACTTTCCTGTTTAAAAAAGAAAGAAGGCTTCGTTGGGAATATACAGACCCTTTCCATTACCTTATCATCATCAATAATGGAACGATGGTCATTCAAGATGAAGATAAAACGAATAAAATTGATGTTCAAAGTAACAAGTTGTTTAAGGAACTGAATTCCATTATTATCGGTTGTGTTCAAGGGGATCTTTTTAATGATGTAAAGAAATTCCAATCCTCCTTCTTAGAAAACCGGGATAATTATCTTGTTAAACTTAAACCTGCTGAAAAGGATCTGAAGGAATATTTAAACGAGATACAAATCACGCTTGATAAAAAAGATCTTCTTGTTACAAGGTTTGAAATGACAGAGCCTTCAGGAGATAACACCATTATCTTCTTTAAAGGGAGAAAAATAAATACAAATATTCCTGATGAAAAATTCCTGGTCCCATAACTTTTTATTGGTAAGTATTTTGTGGAGTTTGTTCTCTTTCAATATTTCGGCGCAAACTACCCAATCTGTCCAGGAACAAAAACGTTTTACTACTCCTATTTTTGATTCAACTTTCAAAAAAGGCCTTTTTAAAGGTAGTCTTGATATATCGAAACATCATCTGACAGGATTATTTTTCTTAAAACGGATCTCAGACACCGCTATAAGAATCGCATTTTCCAATGAAATCGGAATGAGCTATTTCGACCTCGAATCAAAAGGAGATAGCCTTATCATTCATTCCTGTTTTCCTTCACTCCACAAAAAATCACTTCTACATCTGATCCAAAATGATATACGATATTTAGTATTACCTATTGGGAGTATTATCAAGATAAAGGCCTTACAGTCAAAAGATTCCGGATTAATTTCCTACAGAATAAAATCGAAAAAAGGATCATTTATCTATTCAATCTCAAAGGAATCAGGTAGAATCTGCAGAATTCAGACTAAACGAGCTATCATGGGAAAGACAGATATACATCTTGAATATACTGCCAATAACATTCGAAAGATCATTATTACCAACCCCACTATTGGTCTTCAGCTACATTTGACCTTACTAAGTAATTAGGTCAGTTTATTAGAGGAAGTTTTCACCCATTTATTTTTCGTATTTTTACATGCAAAAAAGTACATCCCTTTTATTAAATGTTGTTAAAAGACTTTTACACTCTGGTTGACCGTACGGGACCAGCTGAAGAAATATCCGCATCTGGCGGACATTCAGAAAGGTATCGATTCAGGATTAATCTGAATCCCTCTCATCCTGTGTATGAAGGTCATTTCTCAGGGAACCCTGTGGTTCCAGGAGTTTGTCAGATACAAATGATCAAGGAACTTTTTTGTTTGATAAAAGGCAGAGAAATGCTTTTAAAGCAAGCCGAGAATATAAAATTCCTTTCGTTAATGGTTCCTATAGCGAACAGTATTATAAATGCTGATATTACTTTGAGAGAAACAGAAGATGGGGGAGTACAAGTAAATGCCACTTTAATTGATGGTGAAATCGTATTTATTAAATTCAAAGGGTTATTCATTAATGAATAATAAGATGATGAACCGGAATGATTAAACCAGATAACTTAAATAGAACTTCGATCACTGTGCGTGGATACGAACTTGATTCTTATGGGCACGTCAATAATGCAGTGTATCTTCAATATCTTGAACAGGCAAGATGGGTATTCATCAAAGATCTTGGCATTTTGGATTATATGAATGCCGAAGAATTGTTATTAATTGTTATTGAAACAAACATCCGATACCTAAAAGAAGCTAATTTATTTGACGAGTTAATCATAGAATCAACAGTAAAACAAGAAAAGCCTTACCTGGTTTTCAGGCAAAAGATCTACAATAAAAAAGAAAGTGCAGTTGTATCAAGAGCGACTGTTAAGACCTTATTTGTGAATAAGGGAAGAATGCCATTAGATATACCTCTATCTATTTTAAAAAAACTGCCGTAGTAAGTGAGTAAAAACGATATGATCCATAAAGAAATAGATGGTGATATTGGGATCCTTTTATTGGATAACCCGCCACAGAATTATCTTTTAACTCCGGAATTCATTCCAATTGAGGAATTAAAAGGATGGATAATTAATAACCAGTTCAAAGGTTTAGTCATTTCCGGGGTGGGCAGACATTTTTCAGGAGGAGCAAATTTGGATTCTCTTTATTCTTTGGCTGAAAACGAACAACAGTTAGCAGTAAGCCTGGAAAAAGGGAAAAGGTTACTCACCTATATAGAGGATTTGGATATCCCTGTTGCAGCGGCAATTAATGGTATATGTTTTGGCGGAGGTTTAGAAGTTGCATTGTCATGCCATCTAAGGATATGCAGTACAAATTCACTGTTTGCTTTTCCGGAAACCAATCATAATATGATCCCTGGCTTAGGTGGAATTTATCGTCTCAGAGAACGTCTTTCATTTAAAGATTCCATTAATATGATCTTAAGCGGGGATATGATCAATGCAGAAGAAGCACTTCTTTTAAAAGTTGTTGATATAATTACTGATGAGGAAGACCCACGATCATATACGGTTAATTTGCTCAAGAAAATCACAGAAGGTCGTGAGTTAAAAGTCATCAACTATGTAATTCAGGCGTTAAAAAACTCTAAAAAGTTACCATTTGAAGAAGCGATGCATAAGGAAACGAGAATGTTTTGCGAACTCGCCAAGATCGAATCGAACCGGAGAAAAAATACTCTTTAAAAGCATAAAAGATCTTATTAGATCAATGGAAGGATTAAAAAAAGGCTGTGAACAAGTATGATAGAGTCAATTAACACTATAAATTTCAGTTTAGCTGATGGTATTGGGCATATCGAATTAAACCAACCGCCTGCCAACCAGATGACTTCTGAATTTTTTACAGAATTCAACGAATTGGTTGATTATTTGCGGATCTTGAAAGGATTGAACGCCCTTGTCATCAGTGGCAGGGGAAGGCATTTCTCATCAGGAGCAAATCTTGAAGAATTATTGGGATTCTCTTTGAGAAATGAAAGAAAATATAACAAATCAATTGATGAAGAATGGGAGGCTATTTCTGAAAGAAATTATCATTCCTTTTTATTTCTTGAGCAAGCAGAGATTCCTATAGTTGCAGCTATTCGAGGTGTATGTCTTGGCTCAGCATTTGAGCTCGCTCTTTTTTGTCATTTTCGTTTTTGCGGGGAAGATTCGGTGTTCGGTTTACCAGAAAGCAGTTATAACCTAATACCAGGACTCGGTGGCATCAGGAAAACTGCTTTGTTATGCGGACAAGCCAAGGCTATTGAATTAATTTTAAAAGGAAAAACATTTGCTGCTGAAGAAGCTCTTTCTTATCATCTTGTTGATAGAATCGTATCTAAGAGGAAGGTTGTAGAATTTTCAATTGCTTTTGCACGAGAAATTGTAAAGAATTACAGAAAACAAAAAAGATTATTTTATTTACAACAAATAAGATCAGATGATATCCTCTCCAACTGATAGAAATCCATTCGTAAAAATTGCCGGATCAGGAAGTTATCTTCCAGGGGAAGCAATACCTGCAGATAAAATCGACTTATATCTTGGAGAAATAGCTGATGCACCCCAAAAGGTTTGTAGGTGGCTTGAACGTATTCGTCCGCTTATGAAAGAATTGCTCGATATCCAATATTATCATTTTGCGATTGATCCCATTTCACGGCAATTCACGGAAGACAATGTAACGATGTCGGTAAAAGCTGCTCAACAAGCACTTTCAGATGCGAAGATGAATGCCTCTGAAATCGATCTTATTCTTTATGGAAGTGCTCACCAGGACCAAATGCCAACAGCGTCGGTACGGATACAGGAAGGACTTGGCATCGAGCAATGCGGCGAGATTTCAATCCATGCTAATTGCACCTCTGCCTATAAAGCTATGTTACTCGGGTATGACATGCTCAAAAACGGACGTTACAGGAATGCGCTGGTAATTTCGTCCAGCATGTCATCATCAGAATTAGTGGCAGAATATTACAATCAACCACTGGTGACAAAGGAAGAATTGTTTCTTCGCTATTTCCTGAGTGATGGTGCTGCCTCAATATTATTAAAAGCCGAGGAAGAGAAATCTGACGGTTTTTTTGTCGATCATGTGTATATGGAATCAATTGGAGGCAACAAACCTTCAGCAATGGGGAATAAACGGCCGGCATATTGGATGAACCCAAAAACAGAATACGAAAAGGGATATCATCATTTAGCTCAAATGTTCCAGGAAGAACTTAGTGTCAATTTTCATGATCCTGATGGATCAGTTTTCCTGAGAGGGTTAAAACGGATGATCTCAAAATACGGAATCGATCTGACTGCACTGCGTTTTTTCCAGGTGAATTTTCCATCAAAGCACATCACAGAACTGGTCATGGAGGAATGCGAATCATTAGGAATTCAAAGGAATTCACTTTATTCGAAAATGTCCACAATGGGATATATCGGTCCACCTATGGCTTTGCTTTGTATTGACAGGATCAGGAAAGAAGAAAATCTAAATGATGGAGATCTTTGTCTTAGTTTTGTCACTGAAGTCAGCAAATTCATGCAGGCAGGTTATTTATTAAGTTATTATAAGAAGTAATCTATCGCAATATTTAAGTTGAAAAAGAAAAAACCATATACTCTTTTCCTGATATCACCTCATCAGAAGTTCATAAACTATCCTGCCCATGTTGAATTGGCAAAGATGTTCGGAAAGAAGCGACTGATGATCCCTTTGGCACTCCCAACTGTCGCCAGACTGACGCCAGATCAATATGATATTCATATTTATGATGAAGATATTGAATCGCTTCCTCCCAAGAAAATCCCTGATATTGTAGGTATAACTACGCTGGCGGCTACCGCTACGAGAGCATTTGAACTGGCAGATTTCTATAGATCAAAAGGGTCGAAAGTCGTTTTTGGTGGACCCTACGCTTCTTTCATGACAGAAGATTCATTAAAACATGCGGACAGCATCGTTGTGGGTGAAGCTGAAGGGTTGTGGCAAATGTGCCTTCGAGATTTTGAGATTGGAGAAATGAAGCCGATCTACAAGGCAGAAGAATATACACCATATAAGACACAGAAACCCCCACGCTGGGATCTAATTAAATCAAGAAAGATCTTCCAGTTAGCTATCCAAGCATCAAGAGGATGCCCATTCAATTGCGATTTCTGTCTTGTTTCCAAGATGTTTGGACGTAAGATGCGGTACAGAGAAATTGAAAATGTAGTTGAGGAGATTAAAGCTGCCCCTTCAAAATATTTCTTTTTTGTGGATGATAATCTGACAATCAATAAAAATTATGCGAAGGAGTTGATGAAGGCGATCAAACCACTTGGTATATCGTGGGGTTGCATGTGCAGTATTGATGTAGCCAATGATGATGAGCTTCTTAAGATGATGGCTGAATCAGGATGTTTCAACATCCTGATTGGCTTTGAATCATTAAATCCTGCTAGCCTTGACGAGACCAACAAACTCCATAATAAAGCCGCAACCATATATGAGCCAGCGATCCGCAAAATCCATTCCCACGGAATACATATCAACGCTTCATTTGTAGTAGGTTTTGACAATGACACACTGCAGGAGTTTGATAACATATTCAATTTCTCTATGCGGACTTCTATGCCTAGTGTAAACCTTCATCTTTTGGCTGCACCTCCGGGAAGTGAAATCTATAAAAAGTACAAGGAGGAAGGTCGCCTGGTAAATTGCAAGCCTGAATTCGGTTCTGGTCATTTTCCGACGCTTAAGTACATGAACATGACCCAGATCGAATTATTTGACCGTTATATTGAGACAATAAATAGGCTATATTCCTTCGAGACAGCTCTGCTCAAAGCAGAAAAGCTCTTTGCAGAAGGCACTTTTATACATAGAGGAGGAGAAATTCCTCTTTCATTAAAAATAAGGCTGTCATGGATCATTTTTAAAGAGTTTGTTGTTACAAAGGATCCTTACAAGAGGAAATTGTCCCGTTTAATTTTCAAATTAATCCGTGACCAGAAGATTGCAATCGATAAAGGATTTAGTTATATGTTGTCAATGCTAAGCAGTCACAGGCAGCTCGAAGATCATCAGAAACATATGACAGAATACAGAAAGATGGTAACGGAATACAATTCTGAGGCATGGAAGACAAAGTGCTGATGTATTAATTTACTCGTGAACAACATTAACATGTTAAAAAACATTGGGATTATCGGCGAAGGCAAAATGGGAACCAACTTGCTATACTACCTTCTGGATATGGATTTTACCCTTACCTGGATCTGCAGTCAGGAGGCTGATCCTGAAAAACTCGAAAGGACATTAAATAAGAGACTAACCCGGACATTGGAAGCCGGGATCATTAATGAGAAGAGGTTCCATAACATCCGAGAAAAGATTACTATTTCAAAACAATCAGGAGATTTAGCAGATTGTGATTTGATCATCGAAGCTATTAATGAAGAATTACAAGCTAAGAAGAACCTATTCCAGGTTCTCGATTCCGTTGCGTCATCCGAATGCATTCTCACTTCGAATTCCTCATCAATAAATCCGTCAGATCTCGTCCCTTCGGAAAAGCGAAAAGGTAAATTCGCAGGCCTCCATTTCTTTTATCCTATCGCGCTAAAGAACATTGTAGAAGTGATCAAGACTCCTGATACATCCAAAGATACTATTAAAGAAATTACATCATTCCTGGAAAGCATTCACCGAAACTTCTTAATGCTGGAAGAAAAAGATAGTTTTATCCTGAACCGCATTTTCCTCTATTTTCAGAATGAAGCTTTTCTTCTCACGAAAGAGAATAAAGCAAGTATCCTGCAGATCGACAGAATTGTAAAGGATCATTTCTTCCCAATAGGAGTTTTTGAATTCTTCGACAATGTTGGCCTTGATATAATGCTTTCCTCAGTAAAAAATTATTCAAAATATGATCCTGTTCCTGTGCAATTTCATCCTTTGATTTTGCAATTAGAAGAGCATGTATCAAATGGAAGACTTGGAGTTAAAAAGAATGGTGGTTTTTATAGAGAAGGGATTTCTTATGATCCTGGAAAACCAGAAAATGATCCTACGATTATCCTTAAGTTAACGAACTCTTATAAGTTGGCATTCAATAATTTATGCAAATCTTCCAGTATCACAGCCAAAGAATTGAAAATGGCCATGGATGAGTACTTTGGTGCAGAGACTCCAACTGTTTATTAAAAACAAGAATTTCAATGCATTAACAAATATATAAAAAGAAGATACATGTCTGAAAGAATTGTTGTCACCGGAATGAATATTATTTCATCTCTTGGCCTTGATCTTGAGACTAACTGGAAAAACCTTGTGGCTGGTAAGAGTGGAGTGAAGAGAATCAGTCTTTTCGATGCTTCACAAAATATTACGAAGATTGCTGCCGAAGTTCCAAGTGAATTTGATGAATATTCAAAGAAATACGTTAAAAAAAGAGCCGGGAGTCAAATGACACGAGTCACTAAAATGTGTGTTTCATGTGCGAAAGCAGCTGTCGAAAAAAGTGGGATCGATTTTGAACAGATGGATAAAACCCGCTGTTCTGTTATTATTGGAGTTGTAAATACGGGAAATTCAAGTAGTGAGAAGGAAACTACGCAACAAAACAGAATTTTTAAAAGCATGACTAATTCGATGTCAGCGTGGATCTCTATGGAATATCAGCTTATGGGTCCAAATTTCGTGGTGAATACTGCTTGCGCTTCTTCTGCATATGCTATTAGTCTTGGTTATGAGATGATCAAGAATAACCAGGCTGACCTTGTAATTGTAGGAGGAGCTGATTCTATTGTGAATTTTGAAGAAATAGAAGGATTTAATTCACTTTATGCTCTTTCTGTCGAAAATGAAATGCCAGAAAAGGCAAGTAAACCTTTTTCAAAGAATCGCGATGGTTTTGTAATTGGTGAAGGTGCCGGCATTTTGATCCTTGAATCAGAGACCTCGGCAAAGAAAAGGAATGCAAAGATTTACGCTGAAGTTGCAGGATATTCTATCACCAGTGAAGGTTACAACATTATGGCCCCTATGAAAGATGGGGAGGGAATGGCATTTACGATGGAAAAAGCAATTCAACAAGCAGGTATATACAAAGAAGAAGTTGATTATATCAATGCACATGGCACCTCCACTGAATTGAATGACAGATACGAAACAATGGCAATTAAAAGGGTTTTTGGTGACCACGCTCATAATATCCCAGTTTCATCCTCTAAATCTATGATTGGTCACACTATCGGGGCAGCGGGAGTAATAGAAGGAATCATAACTATTATGTCGCTACTAAACGGCATAGTTACTCCTACTATCAATCTTGATGTCCCGGATCCAGATCTTGACTTAGACTATGTTCCAAATAAAGCCAGAGAGGCTGTTATAGATGTTGCTCTTTCAAATTCTTTCGGGTTTGGCGGGCATAATGCAACCATTGTTTATAGAAAATACAATTAGTATTAGGCAGAGAAAATATAAGTTTTAATACCAAAAAATATTTTACTTTTGCAACTAAATTAAAATAAATTCCAGAATGGCCTTGATAACAGAAAAAACGAGAGAAGAAGTAAAGGATATTGTTTACAATTTTTTTGCTGATGAATGTGAAGTAGAAATTAAGGATATTCATTCAGATACTAATATTATCAAAGACATAGACGGAGATTCCCTCATGTTCCTTGAGCTCATTGAGATTTTTAAAAAGAAATATAACCTTGATATTGAGCTAAAGACAATCGGAAAATATTCAGTGAAACATCCGGTTCAAACTATTGGTCAGTTGATCGATATGCAACTGCTGATAATTGAATATGAGAACAGATTGCTTGAACTTGACAAATAAAATGATTCATCTTCCTTGTTACAGAAGAAGCTAGCATTTATCTTTCCTCCTTTCGCCAGTGAATACCCTGACGATGCTTTTACCAATCTGACCGGTTTTGATGATTGTTTCAAAAAGTTTCTTGCCTGGGCCGCTGAATTTGCAGATCCTGAACTTATTCAGTTTGAGATTTCAAAAAAAACATTTTTAGAGGATGAATTAAAGACTCAGTATATTTCGTATATTCAATCCTGCTCACTGGTTTCATGGTTTCATCAAAAAGGTATTACTCCAGCATATTGCGCAGGATATAGCATGGGTGTTTATGCGGCTCTATTTCAGGCAGAAGTCATTTCCTTTCTAGGGGGACTCATTCTCATCAGGCAAGCTTTTAATGAGATTAAAAAGGTAGTTGGGGACAAGCATTTCGGCATGTGTTCAATCATTGGGCTGAACCAGGATGATCTGGAACAACTGATCAAAAAGGACAACCTGAACCTGAAGTTGGCCATTCAGAACAGTACATGTTCATTTTCCATTTCCGGAACAGCAGAAGATGTTTCAAAAATTATAGTGTCTGCGCAAAAGGAAGGAGCTTTGAGTACACGACTAATCAATGTTTCGGTTCCGTATCATTCTGTATTTCTGAAAGATACAGAAACGAGTTTTATGGAATTCGTTAATCAAATGCAGTTCCTGACTCCTAAAATGCCGATCATCTCATTGATTGACCAAGAGATCCTGTTTGAAGAACATGCTTTAAAATATGAGGTTGTCCGTAACCTTTTCACATCATTAAATTGGTATGAAACACAGCTTTACCTTCAAGAACTTGGAGCATCAAGGTTTGTGGAATGTGGTTCCGGGAAAGGGATTGTAAAGAATGCAAGATTTATTGAGGGAGATGCTACATCTTTAACAGCTAATTCGTTTACAGCATTATTGGATTCAAAATAAAAGATAATATCTGTTCAAATATTTATGCAAATTTTGAAATAACTGCCATGAATAAAGAAGAAATACTGCAGTTTCTAAATGAAAATCCTGCATTCTCTATAGCTACGTGTGACGGAAATGTACCGCATGTCCGTACTTTACTGCTTCATAAAGCAGATGAAACGGGAATCTACCTTATGGTAGGGAAATTCAAGGATGTGTACCGTCAGATTAGTGTAAACCCTTATGTTGAGCTTTGTTTTCATAATTCCCAATTTCAAGTCAGGATAAGCGGACAACTGGAAAATCTTGATAAAGACCTGGAACTCAAGAAAGAGATCCTTTCAGTACGGCCATTCATGGCGCCCTGGATTGAACAGTTTGGATTCAAATATATGGCTGTTTACAGGCTCAGATATGGGAAAGCTGTCACGTGGAGTCTTGAAACGGAGTTACTGCCAAAAGAAGTCATTCAACTGTAAAGATTATAGTAATCCCTTTGCCCGCCAATCTCTTCTGATTCGAAGCAGCGTTCTAAAATTCGGTTCATTCAGGTTCAGTTCATTACGCAGTTTATTT
>JBEKQA010000010.1:0-32760 GCA_049520195.1 Bacteroidales bacterium | reverse complement strand
CTGTGATATAACTGACAGTACCTGGATTGAAGCAAGAGTAAGTGATATTATCATCGACACAGTGTTTGGTTTGACAGACCCGACCAAAATCATCACTTTCCAGGCAAAAGATCAACATGGGAACGATATTACCCACTTTCTGAATCAGCAAACAATGAAACTGAGTCAGCATTATGGTATTACCAAAACCTTTGACTTATATTTTGTACCGAGTGTCGAAATGAATGACAGCTCAGTTTACTATCTGGCAGGCAAATCACATCCTGTGCTTGGAGTTCAAAACCTTACCTGGCAGGCAGTGTATAATTATGATGTCGGTGATGAGTTTCATCATTATACCTATTATACAGGCGAAGGGGGGCCAATTACAAAGAGTATGCAGAGAGTCATTTCAAAGCAGGATTTTGGTAATGATTCTGTTAAATACATTATGGATAATTGTGGGGTCACCCTTTATTCAGGTGGATGGCGAGCCCCTAGTTACACCAGATATTCTTTATATGGCAGGTATCAGGCTCAGGAATATGATACATTTAGGTATGGAAGATCTTATAGTTGTTGGAATGATGCTTTTGAACCAGACCACACAATTTCAGACTATGCTGCAGGTCTTGGCGAGACATATTATTTTTGGCAACAATGGTATAACTGGCCTGTAGAAATGACTAACGAATTAGTATATTGTAAAAAAGGATCTTCGACTTATGGATCCCCATTGGCTCCTGATTGTGATGTCCTTCTAAAAATTAATGAACAACGGGAAAAGGAAATAAAAATCTCGGTGAATCCAAATCCGGTCGATACCCGGGCAGAGGTAATTCTTGCCAATACCGGCCAGTCCGCTCTATATTATTTTTTGACTAATTCTTATTCTAAGCAGGTTCTATCCGGAGAAGTCATTTCTAATTCTTTCATCCTTTACCGGTCCAATTTACCTGCAGGACTTTATATATTGACAATCAGGGATAAAAACAATAACCTGCTGGGAAGGAAAAAAATCCTGTTTGAATAGCTGATCTTTCTCGATTGACATTCAGTTATTTGACTTAGAGACTCTGAGGTTTTATCCATCAGAAATTATAGGAAAGACTAATAACCAGAAATGGATGGTCGAAGAAAAGATCATACAAATACCCTTCTACAGATAGATTCCATATATTCCATCCTGCTAACAATCCCCGTTGTGTATCAAGCCTGGTGTGGTACACGTGGGTTCGCGTAACCGCTAATCCAACATACACCGGTTCTTTAATGAAAAAATCCAACTCGCCGGAAGAATAAAAATAATCCGCCTTCCTCCTGTCCGTTGAATAAAGAACAAATGCAGATTCATCTTTAAGTTCCCATCGTTTGTATGTCAGATCGATGCTTACCCCCGGAAGAATTCCGTTTGATGTTCCTACCATTCCTCCAAGCATTGGGGAGACGGTATAACAAAGTTTAGTACCTCCTGAGAAGTTATACCCCGCCCAGAGCGAAAAAGTATGAAAATCTTCACTATTGAATCGGGCCTCCGTATGAAGCCATTTCCAATCGAAAGTCGCGTTCAGCCCGAGTCTGGTCTGTTTACTGGGGAAATTAATATTTGCACCTGCCAAAGCCTCCCACGATCTTGAAGTATCCACTTTCTGGGCACTTAGTCCAAAACCCGATCCAATAAGCAACAGGATATAGATGGTTCTCATCATCCTTGCAAATGTATAAAAAGATTGGAGAAAAATCTTAACCGAACCTGAAATCAATGTCAACCGAATGTATGACATTGTCACTTTAAATAATACTTAATATTCCACACATTCATATTCATTGATTTTTCTTACTTTTGCACAAATTATGCCAAATCATTCTATGAATAAGAGTTTTGCAGCTATTATGATCTTTTGCGGGTTCATTCTGTTCTCGCTAACATCGTGCAATAACAACAGGATTACCTCTGATGTGATCCAGAACCCCAATACTGCCAATGGCAAAGCGGACATGTCGCAGCTTCCTTCTTTTACCTTCGAATCAGAATTACATGATTTCGGGAAGATCTTACAGGGAGAAACTGTTTCATATCCTTTCAAATTCAAAAATTCAGGTAAATCCGACCTGATCATTGCAGATGTAAGTACTTCCTGCGGCTGTACCGTTCCCTCCTACCCCAAAGAACCGATCCACCCGGGTCAGGACGGCGTCATCAAGGTTTCATTCAACAGCGCAGGGAAACACGGGTTTCAGAACAAAAGCATTGTGATCGTTGCCAATACTCAGCCTAACACAATTATCCTCAGGATAAAAGCAGAAGTTTCAATGGCTGCCGTTCCTAAATAATCAGGATTTGTTTATTACAGATTTAATAAAAAAATAATACGTATTACAGACAGATTAAGCAGTAAGTTTTAACATTATTAAACATTTTCAAGATGAATTTATCAACTATTCTATTAATGGCTCAACCTACAGGAGGTTCGGCAAACAGTTCAAGCACATGGTATTCATTTCTTCCTTTGATCCTGATCGTCGTGGTATTTTACCTGTTCTTCATCCGTCCTCAGATGAAAAGGTCAAAAGATCAGAAGAAGTTCAGGGAATCATTGGAAAAAGGCCAGAAGATCATTACTATAGGAGGAATTCACGGGAGGATCGTCGAAATCCAGGATACAACCGTTACCATTGAGGTGGAAGGCCAGGTAAGGTTGCGCGTGGAAAAATCGGCCATTGCAATAGATAACACACAAACCATTGAGAATAAATAATCTCAGGGTATCACAATCAAAATAACTTGGAACCCGAATTCATTGACTTTATCCGGAATGCAAGAAAGAGAAGAGTTGGTAAGTTTCGCAAACAACTTTCTGTTTTCCTGATCTGCCTGGTCATCTCCATTTTCATTTGGCTGCTGGTTCATCTTTCCAGAGAGTATTTCTATACCGCCGAATATAAGCTGAATTATACTCAGCTTCCATGGAATACGAGGATGGTCAGCTGTTCGGACAGCGTCATCTATCTTACGATCCGACTGCAGGGATATGAGTTCTTCTCTGAACAGTTTTTCCGGAGAAAAATACGGGAATGTGATGTCAATTTGAGGGGACTCAAACTGAAAGTCAATGACGACCAGATGAGCGGTTTTATGCTTACAAGGGGTATTGCCAGGAGTATTGCAGAACAGACCTCATACCCTCTCGAGATCTTCTCTACTTCTCCCGATACGATCTTTTTTACCTTTGAGAAAAGAGCTCCCCGGAAATTGACTTCCAATAAAACAACATCCCTTACACTGACCCAGCCTTTTGATTCACTGGTGAATAATCCTGACAGCATTGCAGGCAGGATACATATGCCAAAGACAAGAAGAAGCGATCCAACAATCATAAAGAAAAGCGATGCTGAAAGTAGGTCTGACAGGAAATATCGGTAGCGGAAAGAGCATCATCTCAGAGGTGTTCTCAACCCTTGGGGTGCCTATATATCACGCAGATAAGGAATCACGTGACCTTCTTCTGTACCCCGGAGTTAAAGAAGAGGTTTTAGACCTTTTGGGGAATAATATCCTTAATGTGAATAAGGAAATTGACCGGCCGAAAGTTGCAGCTATAGTCTTTTCGGATAAGGATGCTCTGATGAAACTGAATGCTATCCTTCATCCCAGGGTGATACTTGATTTCCTGAATTGGTGCGAGGTATTTGCCGGTCAACCCTATGTCATTCAGGAAGCAGCTATTATTTATGAGAGTCGTGTCGAGAGTGTTTTTGATAAAATCATCCATGTATCCTGTCCCGATGAGATTGCCATCCAGCGGGTTATGAAGAGAGACGGCACTGAGGAAAAGCTGGTTTTGCAGCGGATGCAGTTCCAGATGAAGGACGAGGTGAAGGCCAGTCTGGCGGATTATGTGATTTTGAATGACGGGAAGGAGATGGTTATACCCCAAGTGATGTCGATACATGAAAAGCTTAAAGAGCTTAGCATTCAATACTAACCATATGGAAATTTTGAAGATCTCTGCCGTTTCTTATCTCAATACTTTCCCATTCGTTTACGGGATCAGAGAATCAGGTCTTCTAAAAAATTACAAGCTTGAGCTTGACATCCCTTACATTTGTGCCCGGAAACTGAAAAATAACGAGGTCGATGTTGCCCTGATCCCCGTGGGGGCATTAAGAGACTTTCCTTCATATCAATTCGTGGCGGATTTCTGCATCGGGGCAGTAAATAAAGTCAAGACAGTTCTGTTGCTCAGTCATAAACCTCTGGATCAGATCACTGAAATAGGACTGGATTACGATTCACGAACTTCTGTGCAGTTGGTCAAAGTGCTGGCTAAATATTATTGGAAGATCGCTCCCGGATGGAAAAACCTGTTGCCGGGCCAGGTATCAAAGGATGACGGGCCGGAAGCCATTGTAGCGATTGGCGATAAAACCTTCGAACTGGTGAAAAAATATCCCTATTGCTATGATCTGGCAGAAGAATGGATCAAATTCACATCTCTGCCTTTTGTTTTCGCTGCATGGGTTAGTAATAAAAGTATTCCTGAGGATTCGAAGAGAGCGTTGAATAATGCCCTTGAGTTCGGCGTAAAACACATCAAAGAAACCCTTGAATATTTCAGGGACAGGTTACCTGCGGATGAGGATTGTAAATCCTATCTCGAGAAAAACATTTCATTCTTCCTCGATGAGGAAAAGAAAAAGGGTCTTAACCTGTTTTTGGATTATCTACACAAGACCTGATTACCTCTTTACAGGATATCCCTTCTGCTTTGCCATATCTTCCAACCTTTTCTGGAATCCCGACTTTTTAACAGGCTTCTTTTTGTTGGCTTCGATCTGAGCATGAAGCTTCTTCTCATCTATTGTTGCCCGGATAATGTAAATCTGGGCAAAAGTGAGAAGGTTAGCCAGCAAATAATAATAGCTTAATCCCGAAGAATAGTCGTTGAACCAGAAGAGAAACATGACGGGCATCAGGTACATCATGGTCTTCATGCCGGGCATTTGCTGTTGTGACGATCCCATCATCTGATCGTTGATACGCGTGTAGATAACGCTGGAGATGGTCATCAGTAAAGCAAAGAGACTGATATGATTGCCGTACCAGGGTAATGAAAATCCACCTGGGAATGTATAGATAGAATCGTATGAGGAGAGATCTTTGGCCCACAGGAATGCCTGTTGCCTCAATTCGATTGAGCTGGGGAAGAAGCGAAACATAGCGATCAGGATCGGCATCTGGAGAAGCAGTGGGATACAGCCGGCCATCGGATTCACGCCTGCGCGCTTGTACAGGTCCATTGTGGCTTGCTGCTTCTTCATAGCATCTTCTTTCTTGGGGAACTTCTTGGTAAGTTCATCAATATCAGGCTTCAGCGCCTTCATCTTGGCAGAAGATTTATAGGTCTTGAATGCAATCGGGAAAAGGACGATCTTCAGGAGAATAGTAAGAATAAGGATAATGATCCCATAATTCCATCCGAAGCTTCCGAACAGGGAAAATACCGGGATCACTGCATACATGTTGATCCATGCCATAGGCGCAAAACTCCATCCAAGAGGGATCTGATGTTCGAGTCCAAGTCCATAAGATTTCAAACCATAAAACTTATTCGGACCAAAATAGAGTGACATGGGGATCGTGTTGGTTTCGGCAGGGGAAAATGGAATTCCAACCTCGGCAGACATTGATCTCAGGTACCTGTCGTCCCTGGGTAAAGTTGCAGTCCTGATCTTGGGATCTGTAAAGAAATTACTGGCAATAAGAGACGTGGAAAAAAACTGTTGTTTGAAAGATATCCATCTGACCCGTTCGTTCTTAAGATCTTTTGTCTGGTCTTTTGTTTCGGTAAGGTAATCGACTTTGTCCTCGAAGAACTTATAGTAAATCGTAGAATTCATCCGTTCCATCTTGATACTCTTCTCCTGGCGATTCAGGTTATCTTCCCAGTTGAGCACAAGGTATTGGGTCCCCGGATCAAAGACGTCTTTCAATCCGTTAAGGTTCAGATGGAATCCCAACATATACTGATCGCCTTTGATGGTATAGACGAATTCCAGGTACTTTGATTTGTCCAGGGTAGAATCAGAAGCATCCACATAGAGCCGCATTGCAAACCGCAAAGAATCTTTCCCGGTAACAGAAAGATTGGCAATGTCATTTTTACCTGAAGATACAGGCTGAAAAAATAACTTATCGGTATAAATATCCCGGTTATTAACAAAGAAATGAAATCCGAAGTGCAGGGAGTCATCGTTGAGGAGGATCAAAGGCTTTCCATCCCATGATTTGTACTTTTTCAGCTCAACGTATTCTATCTTCCCTCCTTTTGATGAGATCTTCAGCTTCATCACATCATTCTCGAGGGTATAGGAATCCTTTTTGCCGTATGCTGAGCCTGCGAAAACGCTCATCTGATCCTTTAGCATCGCATGGATGGCCTTTGTGCTATCTCCCTTGTTTTCCGTGGGGGTCTTCAGTTTTTTGGCAGCCTCTTCAATAGCATTTCGGCGGACCTGGGAGGCAATGGCTGCATCCCGTTTCTGGTTCTGCACAAAAGCTATGGAATCATACTTTCTTTTCTGGGCCTCCATCTCCTTTTTTGAAGGGGTCATCACCAAACTGTAAACAACGAAGATCCCGAAAATTAATAGGAGACCTATGATCGTATTCTTGTTATTCATGAAAAATAAATCTTTTTAATTTTTTGAGAAACCGGCACTACTGGGTCGAATTTGGGTCTGCAAAGATACTGGAAAAGTTAATATGAAATGAGGACAGGCAAAACCATTATCTCATGAAGATTTTTTATGTTTTTTCAGTTTGCCGTTATATTCAATGGCTGCCTTTACAAATGCCACAAATAACGGGTGCGGATTTGCTACCGTGCTTTTATATTCGGGATGGAATTGAACCCCGATGAACCAAGGATGACCTTTCATCTCGACGATCTCCACAAGGTTATCTTTTTCATTGATCCCGACGGGTATTAGGCCTGCCTTCTGATATTGCTCAACATAGGCATTATTCAGCTCATATCTGTGACGGTGTCGTTCGAAGATATTCTCGACCTTATATACATCATAAGCTTTTGAACCTTTCTTAAGTCTGCATGGAAAGGCTCCCAGCCGCATGGTGCCTCCGAGTCCGGCAATCTTTTTCTGCATCTCCATCATATCTATGACCGGGTGAGGAGTGGACTTATCAAATTCTGTGGAATTAGCTTCTTTGAGTCCGAGGACATTTCTTCCAAATTCGATGACGGCACATTGCATACCGAGGCAGATGCCCAAGAATGGGATCCCCTTCTTCCTTGCAAAGCCGATAGCGGCTATTTTTCCTTCTATTCCCCTTGGACCGAAGCCAGGTGCAACCAGAATGCCGTCCAACCCGGCTAATTTCTCGGCAACATTCTTTTCATTGATGGTCTCTGAATGGATAGAACGGACGTTGACCCTTGCCTCGTTCACAGCACCAGCGTGAATGAAGGATTCGTTAATGGATTTATAGGCATCTTTTAGTTCAACATATTTCCCAACGAGTCCGATTGACACCTCTTTCTTTGGGTTTTTCAGTTTAAAAAGAAATTTCTCCCATGCAACGAGATCCGGTTCTGTGGTGCATTTCACTTTCAACTTCTTCAATATCTCGACATCAAGCTTTTCTTCGTGCATAAGAAGAGGCACCTCATAGATGGATTCTGCATCAATACATTCAATGACTGAAGAAGTTGAGACGTTGCAAAACAGAGCGATCTTCTTCTTCAGGTTATCAGAGAGGTGTTTTACTGTCCGGCAAACGATAATATCCGGTTGAACCCCGGATTCCAGTAAGGTTTTTACTGAATGTTGCGTCGGTTTGGTTTTCAGTTCACCTGCGGCAGCCAGGTAAGGTACAAGGGTCAGGTGAACCACGACACAGTTTCTGCCTAATTCCCAGCGCATCTGACGTACAGCTTCAATATATGGCAGGGATTCAATGTCGCCAACAGTTCCGCCAATCTCTGTTATTACGAAGTCGTAGTTCTCTCTGTTAGCAAGCAACATAATGCGGTATTTAATTTCATCTGTAATATGGGGGATTACCTGTACCGTCTCACCCAGGTATTCGCCTTGTCGCTCTTTGGTGATAACCGACTGGTAAATAATTCCTGTAGTGATATTATTGGCCTGTGAAGTTGGCACATTTGAGAAACGCTCATAATGACCCAAATCGAGATCGGTCTCGGCGCCATCTTCGGTTACGAAACACTCGCCGTGTTCATATGGATTTAAAGTTCCCGGGTCTATGTTAATATAAGGATCGAGTTTTTGAGTTGTCACTGAGTATCCTCTGGCTTTCAGCAATTTTGAAATAGAGGCGGAAATAATTCCTTTCCCAAGTGAGGAGGAAACCCCTCCGGTTACGAAAATGTATTTTGTTTTGGGCATCAGAAAAAAGAGTTACACTGCATAAAGGGTGCAAAATTAAGGTTTTAATTTGGGTTAAGAAAAGATTAAGGATGAATTCTATTCACATTTTTTCTTAATGTATTCCGGCGGGTTTATTCTGCGTTTGATTGCAAGGATCTCAGATGCGATCTCTTCGATCGGCTTGTTTGTGACATTGATCACCGGCCAGCTATATTTCATGAATATATTCTGAGAATAATTCAGTTCTCTTTTCACATGTTCAATAGAGGAATAGTCGCCCGTATTTCCGCCAAGATATTCCTGGCGAACGGTTCTGAGACGTGAAAGATCACCCGGCTGAGTGGTGAGTCCGAAAACATGTCCATGAGGAAGTCTGCCAAGTATTTCCGGCGGGTCCACTCCCAGTACGATTGGATAATTCGCTACGAACCAGCCTTTAAATGCGAGGAAGATGCTCAAAGGGGTTTTAAAGGTCCGGGATACCCCAACCAGCACGATTTCTGCCTTCTCATATTCATAATAGCGCTGCCCATCATCATGAGTAAAAGCAAACTGCATGGAATCAATTCGTTTAAAGTATTCCTTATTAAGATGAAAAAAAAGTCCGGGCTCTTCAGAAGGTACATTTTCAAGGTGTTGTGAGAGTCGTGACAATAAAGGGCCCATGATGTCAATGGCATCGATATTATGTTCCCTGCTCATCTTGATGATGGCCGATCTCAGCGACTCAGAGACAACGGTATGCACGATAATCGACTTAGAGGATTCGATCTCTGGAATGATCTCGGCAAGTTGTTGTTCTGTCCGGATCTCCGGTTTTACTACAATCTCAAGTCGTGCATTCGGGAATTGTGTAAGTGCAGCCATTACTGCCTGTTCGGCGGTTCGTCCGCGTCCATCTGAGATAACGTATATTTTATCCATCCCTTAACTCTGATAAGCGTCAGTTTCAATACTCTTCTTATTTACAAAGATAACGACTACAATGGTTATTTTAAATAATTAATAAAATTTTTATTCATTTTTTTTCGTTACCCTATATTCTGTAATTTTGCAGAAATTTCAGAAAGATTAATTTTAAATCTTAATTAAAATAATTATGGGAACGATAAAAGTTGGAATTAATGGATTTGGCCGTATCGGCCGATTGACATTCAGGGCTTTACTGAATAAAAAGAATATTGAAGTAGTTGCATTCAACGACCTTACCGATGCTAAGACGCTTGCACATCTATTCAAATATGATTCAGTTCATGGCAAATTCAATGGCGATGTTACCGTTGACGGAGATTCGCTCATTATTAACGGAAAAAAAATCCGCGTTTATGCTGAAAAAGATCCGGCTAACTTACCTTGGAAAGAACTGGGTGTAGATATTGTAGCTGAATGTACAGGTATCTTCCGTACCAGGGAGAAAATGTCGAAGCATCTTACAGCCGGTGCTAAGAAAGTCGTACTGTCTGTCCCCTCTGATAACAAGGAGGATGTAGATCTGACCGTGGTACTGGGAGTGAATGATAACCAGTTGACAACTGACATGAAATTGATCTCTAACGCTTCCTGCACTACCAATTGTCTGGCACCAGTAGCAAAGGTATTAAACGATAAATTCGGTATAATAAAGGGTTTGATGAACACCATTCACTCTTATACCAACGACCAGATCATCCTGGATGCACCTCACAAAGATTTACGCAGGGCCAGGGCTGCCGCCGTTTCCATGATACCAACCAAGACAGGAGCAGCCAAAGCAATCGGGTTAGTTATTCCAGAATTGGAAGGTAAGATGGATGGTTTCGCAGTGCGTGTTCCGACTCCAGATGGATCCCTCGTTGACCTTACCTGCGAACTTTCACGCAGTGTCACCAAAGAAGAAATCCATGCTGCGATGAAAGAAGCTGCCAATGGCCCGATGAAAGGTATCCTTGAATACCTGGATGAACCACTTGTGAGTTGTGATATTATTGGGAATACCCATTCCTCAATATACGATTCATTGATGACCAAGGTGATTGGTGGAAATCTTATTAAAATCGTTGCATGGTACGATAACGAAGTGGGCTATTCTACCCGTCTCGCTGATCTGATCGAACTAATGGGAAACAAATAAGACATTAGGAAAGATTATAACTAAATAAGCGCCGGGATAAGGGAGGGCATAACTCTGTGTGTCTGAACTATTCCGGCGTGTTAATTTTTTCAGTTTAGCCAGGTTTCAGAGCCGGATGTTTGTTAATGATTTCTTAACCAGAAATTCATAAATCCTTTTTACCTTTGAAAAAGATTAGAATTTCATGGAAAAAAACGAATATAAAATACTCTTAGTTGATGATGAACCAGATATCCTGGAATTCGTAGGATACAACATCAAAAAAGAAGGATATACGCTTTTCACCTGCTCCAATGGCAAAGATGCAATCCAGATCGCGAAGAATGTGATCCCTCATTTAATTATTCTCGACATTATGATGCCCGGCATTGACGGCATCGAGACATGTATCGAGATGCGCAAGATCGACAGCATAAAATCGGCCCTGATTGCTTTCCTGACGGCCCGCAGCGAAGATTTTTCACAGATCGCCGGACTCGATGCCGGTGGCGATGATTACATCTCTAAACCCATCAAACCGAGGGTATTGATGAGCCGGATTAATGCTTTATTGAGAAGGTCGCCTGATACGCCCGATAGAGAGACAAGGATTCTTGTAGGCGATATCATAATTGACCGGGAAAAGTACGTCATCCTTAAGAAAGGGAAAGAGATCAGTTTCCCAAGGAAAGAATTCGAGCTTCTCGAGTTGCTGGCTTCTAAGCCGGATAAAGTATTCACCCGTGAGCAGATCTTTGAAGAAGTTTGGGGAAATGATGTTATTGTGGGAGATCGCACCATTGATGTACACATCCGCCGGATCAGGGAAAAGCTTGAATCGGATAATATAAAAACCATCAAAGGCGTAGGTTATAAATATGAAGCCTGATCAGAATATCAGTCCAAATGCATGGATGCTGATCAATTCGACAGCCATCGTATTGGTACTTTCTCTTCTTTATATCGGAACAGCGCTCGCTATGCAAGAGCGGATTCTCTGGATCCCTCTGATCATTACCGATTCAGGAGTATTTCTCCTCTCCTACTTTATCTATCGATACATCCTTGAGAAGTTCATTTATGATAAGATCAAACTGATCTATAAGACTATCCATACCCTTAAATCGAAGATCTCAATTAAAGAGATGGACCTCAGTCTCAGTCAAGATATTATCAGCAAAGTCAACCAGGAAGTAACGGAATGGGCTCAGGACCGCAGGCAGGAGATCGAAGAGCTGAAGAAGCTGGAGGCATACAGGAGGGAGTTTCTCGGGAATGTTTCCCATGAGCTGAAAACACCACTTTTCAACATCCAGGGCTACATTCTTACCTTGCTCGATGGGGGGTTGGATGATCCGTTGATCAATCAAGAATACCTGGAAAGATCAGGGAAAAATATTGAGCGTATGATCTCGATCGTTGAAGATCTTGAAGTTATATCCCGGTTTGAGACAGGAGAACTGAAGCTTGATATCATTAATTTTGATATAGTTGCGCTGGCTGCAGATGTCATTGAGCTCCTCGAGGTGAAGGCAAAGAAGAAAAATATCCGTATGAGTATTACCAGGGAGTCAGACAGACCTTTAATGGTAAAGGCTGATAAAGAGCGCATCCGTCAGGTGCTGATCAACCTCCTGGATAACAGTATAAAATACGGGACTGAGAATGGGAAGACCCGGGTAAGTTTTTTTGATATGGACGAAAATCTCCTCATCGAAGTTACTGATAACGGGATCGGAGTTGATTCTAAAGATGTCTCAAGGTTGTTCGAACGGTTCTTCAGGGTTGATAAAAGCAGGTCGCGTGAGCAGGGAGGCTCGGGGTTGGGCCTTGCCATTGTAAAACATATCATTGAAGCCCACCAGCAGACGATAAATGTCAGGAGTACGATCGGTGTAGGAACAACATTTGCATTTACACTTCAGAAGGCTGATTCTCCTCATTAGCGGATTTATAGTCCTTATCAGCAGTTTCCTGATCCCAGAAACCTTTTGTATGTTTTACCAGTTTTCCTTCTACGAGGAAATATATGGCTTCGGCAATATTTAATGAATACCTTGCAATACTTTCAATCTGTGAGATGATGATCATCAGGTTGGTAGCTACGACCACAACATCAGATTTCTTTGCCATCTGTTCAATTATATGCTCAGAGATGCTCTGGACTTTTTCTTTGATGACTTCGGAATCCTTATAAATATCTTTGATGAAAGTCAGGTTCTTTGAATTCAGGATAGATATGACATCCCTGACAATGGCGTCGGTTGATTCAGCAAGATCATCAATCTTCAATTCAACCACGATATCCTTAAAATCACTCAGTCCCTCAACTCGTCTGGCAATGTTCACAGCGTGGTCGCCCATCCGTTCCAGGTCGTTATTCATTTTTAAGGAGGCCATAATCAGGCGAAGATCGGTCGCAACAGGTTGTGTCAGCGCAAAGATCCGTTGGCAGAGTTTGTCGATCTTGACATCAAGTTTATCCACTGCGTTTTCCGTTTCAATGATCTCTTCTGCTGCCTCAATATCGCAATTGATAAGTGCAATCATAGTCTGATGGATCTGTGATGCGACGAGGTTCCCCATCTTTAGGATCCTTTTATTTAATTTTTCGAGTTCGAGTTCGAAATGTCTTTCCATATTTAGTTTATAATTAAGGTATTAAGTAACTCATTCTTATTCTTATTCTTATTCTTTTTTCTGATTTTTAACCGAACCTTCCGGTTATATAATCTTCTGTTTGTTTTTTATCAGGGTTAGTAAATATCTTTTTAGTCTTCCCGTACTCAATCAGCTCGCCGAGGTAAAAAAATGCTGTATTATCACTAACACGGGCTGCTTGCTGCATATTGTGCGTTACGATGATTATTGTGTAATTTTCTTTTAGGGCGAAGATCAATTCTTCTATCTTTGAGGTTGATAGCGGGTCGAGGGCACTTGCCGGCTCATCCATCAGGATGATCTCAGGATCTACGGCAAGCGTCCGGGCGATACAAAGCCTTTGCTGCTGTCCACCGGATAATCCCAATGCAGAATCATGAAGGCGGTCCTTCACCTCTTCCCATATGGCCGCCCGTTGCAAGGACAATTCAACGATTTCCTTTAGCTTCTTCTTATCGTTTTGTCCGTTGATCCTGGGCCCATAAGCCACATTCTCAAATATGGATTTTGCGAATGGATTCGACTTCTGGAATACCATCCCGATCTTCTTCCTAAGGTTAACAGAATCAACGTTCTTATCATAGATATTAAAATCATCAACCGACACCTCACCAGTGATCTTGACACCAGGAATGAGATCATTCATCCGATTTAATGTCCTGAGGTAAGTCGATTTTCCACAACCTGACGGTCCAATGAATGCTGTTATCTGTTTCTCAGGTATATCCAGAGAGATATTGTTGAGTGCCATCTTGGTCCCGTAGTACAGTGTAAGGTCTTTCGATTTTATCTTTGTTTCTTTCATATTATTTTCAGTACCTGATCTTTATTCTTAATGAGTCCTTCTCAGTCTTGACCTTATCAGCACAGCCACAAAATTCAGTGTGAAGGTCAGTATAAGTAAAACGAGTGTAGTAGCGAATTGAATCGGCAGTGTCTGGTCGACGTTAACCGATTGAGTAGACATAATATATATGTGATAACCCAGAGACATGAACTGGTCGCTCAGGGAATGTGGCAATGTCGCGAGATAATATGCAGCTCCTGTGAAAAGGATCGGGGCTACCTCCCCAGCTCCCCTTGAAACCGCCAGGATGGTACCTGTAAGGATTCCTGATTTTGCTCCTGGTAAAACCACTTTCCGGATAGTTTGCCATTTTGTTGCCCCTAGAGCCAGGCTGGCTTCTCTTAGATCCCTGGGAACGGAATGAATTGATTCTTCAACAGATACAATTACGACCGGAAGTGTCAGGAGGGCCATTGTCAGGCTTGCCCAAAGGATATTGGGTTGAGCCCAGGTTAGTTGACCTCCGAAGAAAGCCTTGTCCATACCTCCGCCGACAAACTTGATAAAAAATCCAAGGCCAAAGAGACCAAAAATGATTGAGGGCACCATCGAAAGGGTTCTTACAGCAAACTGAACGCCTTTAGCAATCCATGAAGATTCTTTTGCATATTCTGTAAGGTAGAGGGCAGTGATGACCCCGAAAGGAACAGCAGCGATCGACATGATGATCACCATGAGGGCTGTGCCATATATTGCCGGGAAAATGCCTCCTTTCGTCATTCCGTCCTTAGGAAAATTTGTAAGGAATTCCCAGGACATCTGATTTTTTCCACCAATAATAATGATTACCAGCATAAGGACAATGACAGCAATAATCAGGACCACCGACAATCCCGTGGCCCCCATAATAATTCCACCTGTTATTTTTTTTATTTTCATGATTTTTTCCCCTGTAACCGGGTCATTAATCTTCCTTTAACATAAAATTCAGCGGTCGCATTCAGAGTAAATGTGAAAACGAACAATAAGGTACCAATCAAAAAAAGGACATTGTAATGAGTATCACCAAAAACTACTTCTGCCATTTCCGCTCCAATTGTGGCCGATAATGTTCGTACCGAATCGAATGGATTCAAAGACATCAATGCTGCATTTCCTGTCGCCATAAGTACGATCATGGTCTCTCCAAATATTCTTCCAATACCAAGTAAAACAGCAGCAAAAATACCAGGGGCAGCAGCCGGAAGGGTGACGTAAAATGCAGTTTGCCATTTTGATGCACCCAGGGCGAGGCTTGCTTCTTTATAGGTGGAAGGAACTGCAGTCATAACATCCTCAGTGACTGTGAAAATAATGGGGATAGCGGCCAAAGCCATGGCGACTCCTCCGACAAATGCGTTTAACCTTGTCTCATATCCAAAAAGATGCTGAAAGAAAGTTGCCATTACAATAAGAGCAAAGAAGCCAATTACAACAGATGGAAAACCTGCCAGGATTTCAATGGCAGGTTTTATAATTTCACGCATCCATCTTGGAGAGAATGCTGCTGAGAATAATGCTGCAAGAATTGCTAATGGTGCAGCAAACAATATTGAAATGATGGTTATTTTGAATGTTCCTATGATCAAAGGAAGTAATCCATAACGGGGACGATCAGAAACCGGCATCCATACCTTCCCGGCAAGACCTTTTAAGGTTACCCTGTTGCCTTCACCGGAATCATCTTCTTTATAGGAAAGTCCTCTATCAGCAGAAACAGCAGAGCCTGCAGATGAATCTGCTACAGAACCATAAATCTCCTGTTTTTCGGCTGGTGAAGATGATGTGGAAGAATCATTCCCGCCGTATTTTTCCTGTTGTTTGTTATTCTGATCCTGTCCGGAAGCACCATAAGATTCCTGCTTAACAACAGTTATCTCTGCCTTTTTAGCCGCTGTCCCAGAAAAGATCGGAAGCGTTTCACGAAAGACAAAAAGGAAGATCAGAATGATAATCGCTATAGAAAGGAATGCGACACCAGTAATGATCTTCTCAGCAAAAAACTCCGATGGCCTCATCTGTTTCTTAAGGCTCTCCTTGCTAAAAACAAACCGGTTTGAACGAGGTATCGAAACAATTTCCTTTTCTTTAGGTTTCCCGAAATTTTCCTCCTGCATTTGAATTTCTTCAGTATTCATAAACCTTTCTTAAAAAATCCAAAAGCAGCGCATTCAGCGCTGCTCCGGACCCATTTACTAACCGCTACTTAACTGGAAAGTATCCTTGTTCAACCACAAGTTTTTGACCTTCCGGTCCGAGTATCCAATCAATGTAGTTTTTTATTTCACCAGTGGGCCTGTTCCTTAGGTACATATATAAATACCGGCTGATTGGGTATGTCCCATTCTTAATTGTTTCAGCTGTAGGAGCATAAGCCTGTGATTTATCATCTTTCTTTACCAGGCACTGTCTGACGCCTTTAGAATAAGCTGCACCGCCATATCCGATGCCATATTTATCATTTTTTACAGCATTGACAACGGCTGCTGTACCAGGTAATGTCTGGCAGCTGGTAGCATAATCACCTTTTACTACATTTTCCTGAAAGAAAACATAGGTTCCTGAACTATTTTCACGACCGTAGAGTTTTATATCTGCATCGGCACCACCAACTTCTTTCCAGTTCTTGATCTTTCCTGAGTAGATTCCACTCAATTGTTTAATGGTAAGCTCTTTTACAGGGTTTTCTTCATTCAAGTAAACGGTGACTCCGTCTTTTGCACATCTAATCTCAACACCGAGTGAGCTATAGCGCTCCTTCAGCTTATCCATCTCGCTCTGTTTCATTGGACGGCTGGCGTTACAGATATCAGTCGATCCGTTGATCAAAGCTGAGATTCCTGTTCCTGAGCCACCTCCGGTAACCTGGAGAGCAACTTCAGGATGTGATTTCATATAGACTTCTGCCCATTTCTGAGCTAATATTACCATCGTATCTGAACCCTTTACCGTGATTTTTTTAGGTGCGGGCATGAAAGCGAAGGTGATGACAGCAACAAGGATTACTCCGGCTATCGTTTTTATTATATTTGCTTTCTTCATAAAATATTCTCTTTTAACTAATTAATTAATGATAATAAAGGTTTATTAAAATTTAGCCTGAATTCTAAGTGTCAAGAAATTCTGTTTAACAACCTGGCTATAATCATAGGTACCTGGTACATTATTCACTGTGTAGCTGGTTACGACCTTACCCGCGTTGGGCAGTTTGGTATTCAAAGGGATAGAATAGGCCAATTGGAATTTTATATTATTAGTGAAGAAGTATGTATAAGCAAAGGTCCACGTACCATAAGCAATGTCATTTACTCCACTCATTAGCTTTTCAGTAGTCGTTGATACGGTCTGTTTGATAGTGTACATTTTGTTTGCAGAAGAGTAAGATGGAGTGCCATTAGTCGTGGTACTCGAACTTTTTGGAGCATACCCGTATTTAGTCGATATTGAATCCTGAGAAATTTTTGTATTGGGATTATAATAATCGTAACGGATAGCTATCTGGTTCTTTTTCCCAATGTTTTTTATAAGATATATGTAATATCCTGTGAATTTGCGTTCTATAGCAGGTGTAATAAGTGTAGTATTCGTTGTGGTCTGGAACAATGTCAAAGTATCATTCTTGTTGGTATAGGATGTTGAACTGGCAGAATTTTTTACATATGAACCTGGTGTGCTGTTGGTCCCCATAATATATTCTCCCTTGAGAGCAAGGCCTCCGAGAAAATCAAAATACAACTGTGCTTCTGCTCCGAACCATTGCCGTGGAAGTGCATTTCCCTGATTGGTTTCCGTCTTGTTTAAAGTGTAGTCAGCATTCAGAACATCGGTGGTATTGGCTTTTACACTTCCATAATATCCGTTTACACCAATGTTAAGACCGCCTATTTTTCCAAGTTTAAAGGCATAGACAGCACGACCCATCAGATCTTTGAAATTATCAAAATCGACGTTATTCTGGGCTGCATTGATCGTATTCCCGTTAGCATCGGTATAAGTGTATCCTTCATTCCCGTTTAACAACGCGAGCTGGATCTTAAGACCCGTTTTCCGGGGTGCAACTTCGAGTTTGAATCCAATGGCTTTTTCATCCGGATACAACGTTGTGATAACCCTTGAACGCTCGAGGCATTCAAGATCGCTTGAGGAATATTCAACTTCATAATTAGGACGGTCAAATTTACCAGCCCATAATGAGAAGGTATTTAACCACGGCTCATTAACCCTGGCATAAGCATTTTTAATAGATAAATTCCCCGGTGCAAAATCCGGTTCCAGAACGAATGCAACACCCGTTGTAGGCTCATAAGTAAACTTTACTCTGGCACGACGTATCATAAAAGTGTTATACGGATAATTTGAGGATTGCTCATAATCGAAAAACTGCCCTTGGATATATCCTGATACTTTGATTTTAGTAAGGTTACTGAGGTCAGTTTCTGCAGCTGTGATCCTGTCCTCGATCCCTGAAATTCGGTCTTTCAGGTTAACGACCTGCTGAGGTATGGTATCCTCTGAACTTCTCTGTGCCAGCACCGGTTTTGCCAGCATCATCGGAACTATTAATCCCAATGTAAACGCTAATTGCGTGATCCTTTTCGTAAGTGTTCTTTTCATATATTATTGATTAAGTTTGCCGCAAAAGTAGGGTAGTTAATAAGTGCCCATGTTAACAGGAGATTACCTTTAGGTTAAATAATTGTAAAGAAAAGTTTTTTGGATCTTTCATTAAGTATTGATTATCATCGGTGTAACATTAACACAATCGACTCATTTTAAGGTCAGAAAATGAGTGACCTGATCCAAATTCAATAAATACGTTAATGAAAATTAAATATGAAGATTGACATTCGATGCAAGGATCGAATGATGGATGGCTTCTTTAATCTCTTTTATCTTTCTGTTTGATTCCGACAGGGGTTCTTTGAATTCAACGAGTTCATTGACCTTTGATCTGACTTTCATGAAATGCTCCAGATGAATAAAGTTTTTGTCGATCATACGGCAGGTCTTCATTATCGAAAGCAGCATCATTTCTCTTTCTGTTAATTCCTGGTCGTTCATGAGCTTTGAATACAATTCCTCCTGAATCTGTCTTTTTAATTGAGTATTAACAAGAGGATATTTATTCTGGTAAAGGACCCAGAGAAAGTGGTACGCTGCTTTCGTAAGAATTTCTTTCTTAATCAGATCTTTAATGATGGATTTCCACTTTAACCCTCTTTTAAAAACGATCCTCTGGATGGCATTCTTGATAGATAACTTCTTCTTTGATCTTTGTAACACGTCAAATGCCGAATCTATTACTTTATCTCCTGATTCCCAATGGCTTGATATTTGGATATAATTTTCGGATATTGTTATAGCGCCAGCTTTATCCAGAATAAACAGAATAGCTCCTGCAAGCCCGAATTTGAACCGTTGCTCTGAACTTCCGAACCATCCTTTGTCATTCAATGCCAGCAGGATTATCAATTCAGGAAAAGATAGCTTGCCATTAATTTCTTCTTCAGCCATTTACTAGTTTAAATTATCTTGGACATGTTTTGACTTATTACTAAAATTAAAGTATAAGACGGAATAAAATGAACAATCCGCCAGAAACTACAATTGTGACCGGAATTGTAAAGACCCAAGCAGTGACTATGTTCCTTATAGTATGCATTTGGAGGTTTTGCCTTCCTCCACCTGCTACCATGGCTCCCGCTACACCGGAAGAAAGAACATGCGTTGTACTCACTGGCAGGCCTAACCATGTAGAGACACCTATGGTACTGGCAGCAATAATCTCAGCACTGGCTCCCTGGGCATAGGTAAGGTGTGTTTTCCCGATCTTCTCTCCAATAGTAACAACTATTCTTTTCCAGCCGATCATAGTTCCTAATCCCAGAGATAATGAAACCAGGAGAATAACCCAACGGGGAGCATATTCAGTATGTGATTTTAACCTCTTGATATTTGATTTCAGGGTTGAGAGCTCTATTGGTTTCAGGACATTTCCTTTTTTTACTGATTCCTTCAGCACCAAATCGACATTTTTTGAAATGACAAAGATCGACTTGCGAAGGTTGAAATTTATATCTTTATTTACTCCAATGATAGATGATCTGCTCTCAAGGTGTGTGGCAATATAATCTAAACTGGAATGTGCAGTCCTGAATGCGGTTCTCGCTTTATCATTTAAAGCAACCGTGTCGATCTTTTGTAAGCTCCATTCCACTCTTTTTGCATCCATGAAGAGCTTTTGAGTAGGTTGGCTCCGGTCGATGGCAAAGAATGCAGGTGCAAAGGCAATTAATATTAGCATCATTAAACCTACTCCCTTCTGTCCGTCGTTGGAGCCATGTGCATAACTCACACTGGTACACGTAAGTACCAGAATACTGCGTATCCAGAGTGGAGGTGGTGTTTTCCCCTGAGGTTCTTTAAAGATCTCTTTGTTTTTAATCAGCCTTCTAAGAATAAACATCAATGACAATGCCAAACCAAAGCCAAATAGAGGAGAGATAAGCAAGGAGAGACCGACCTCTGTGACCTTTGTCCAGTTTAATGCGACTTCATGATTTCCAGGAAGGAGAATGAATGCAGCCCCTACACCAAATATGGAACCGATGAGGGTATGTGAGCTTGAGCATGGAATCCCAATGTACCAGGTAGCCAGATTCCAGATAATAGCCGTAAGGATCAATGAAAATGCCATTGCGATATTATGTGCAAGGTTCCTGTCAAGAATAACGTCGACGGGTAACAGGTTAATAATCCCAATGGCAACGACGATTCCCCCGACGTTCACACCGACAAAATTCCAAAATCCGGACCAAATAACAGCGACAGTCGGCTTCAGAGAGTGCGTGTAGATTACGGTTGCGACAGCATTGGCAGTATCATGAAATCCATTTATAAATTCAAACGAACATGCCGCCAGTAGACACAGTATCAAAAGTATACTGTTAAGATTATCAAGTCCGAACATAGGTTAGTAAATTGGTGGAATAAAAGTAGGAGGTTTGAAATCGGCTCATGTTAACGGAATATTACCACAATATTAAGAAATTGTTAATTATTAAAAAAGGGTCGAACCATTTGTAGTGAGGGTTTTGACACCACATTTTCACAGATTTTCCTACTGGTTAAAGCAATTCTAATCATAATACAAATTCTGTGAAGGAGATAAAAAACCAAACCAATTCCCGACTTGCATCTTCAATTGTCGGAACAAATGTAGAAACAAGATTAATAATAATTACTTATATTTACATCATATTTTCCTTTAACTTATAGACAATGAAAAAAATGAAAAAGGAATCAGGCAAGAAACTTAAGGTAGTTAAAAAGTTAGCGCCAAAAGCAGGACTTGCAATTAAGAACGAGTTTTTTCTTGATGCATCATGGATTTTATCTAACCTTATAGAATCGAAGCTCATGAGGATTCTTACCCTCATGACCAATGAGCACCCTGGACTGGGCTATGGATTGCAAAAATGTTTGAAACAGATCAAGTTTCTTCAATTAAAAGGAACACATCCATTATTAGCCAAACATTTTGAGATTCGATTATTTGATGAATTGCGGGCGTGGACATCACATAGGAACAATATCTATAAAGACCTGATTGATACCCATGTATCACTAGCCAGGATCAAAAAAATGTCTGAAGAAGGAATTATCCTGTACCAGGAGTTGAATACCGCCTATAAGAAATTTAAGAAAGAGTGGACAAATGACCTGGTAAAGGAAATTACTTCGGGAGATGAAACCAATGAACAAACTCCCTGAAATCAGTGCGGGTGATTTTCTTATTCGTTATTACCAGAAAAGAAGCTCTTCTTTTTTGCTTAATATTTATAATGCCTGCATTACTGTTACAGAGAATGACATCCACAAGGCAAGAGTGGACCTGAAAAAGATTTATGCCCTTTTGAGTTTTTTCGATATGCTCGGTCTTAAGACCTTTAATTCCAAAGGTACCCAAAAGATCTTTAAGGAAGTTTTTGCCGCATCAGGAAAGATCCGTGAAATCCAGATGAATCTGCTCTATCTTGAAAGTCTGGAAGAATCTGACGATGAAATACAACTATATTCGGAATATCTTAGAAGCCTTTACAAAAAGAAAATCAAGCGGTTTATTCAGTCCATTATCAGGTTTGATGAAAAAGAATTTAAGCAGATCCGGGGTTCCATCAGACAAAACTGCAGGAATATTAAGATCGTGAAAATCGTAAACAAATGTGATGATTATTTTCGAATGCATTCAGCCAGGATTAGTAAATTCAGATCGGGATCAGAGAACATCGAAAATGTTCATAAGATCCGTAAGGAAATGAAAAATATTTCCGCCATTGCAAAACTCCTCAAATATTTATATGTGGATGAGTTCCTGGAAAAACTGATCTCTGAAGTCGATAAGACAGAAGTGATAATAGGCGAATGGCATGACAGGGTTATTCTTCGCGACTCACTGGAATCCTTTATGGAGAAAGAGAATACGAAACATGTTAAGAAGTTTATTAACCTTGAAAAGATTAAAGCAGATTTGGATACGGAAATTGATCATCTATTAGCAAGACTTTTACCCGAAGCAGATAATGTTGTCAGCACTATCGTTCAAACCACCCTTAACAGGCAAGCGTGATAATTCATTCCCAGTCCTTTACGAGGCTATTACCCATGCCAATTAACAATTTGTTATTCATTTATTCACAATCACGTAATATCAATGTGTGAATTTTGCCTGTTCAAATTCACAGAATGAATCAACCTGTAAGACAGATAAATACATTTCAACAGGAATTATTATCAGAATTGGATATCTTTCTCACCACTCAGCGAGCCGCTTACCAACCAGAAGAGACATTTAAGATTGACCTTCATTGCCACGATTTCAACAGTGATGTTCCGGATGAGCTTCTCGGCAGAATATTAAATCTTCCCGAAACCTGGACTACCACTGAACAATTAATTGAAACTTTGAAAAAGAACGGATGTGATACTTTCACAGTGACCAATCATAATAATTCCCGCTCCTGTCATCAATTACAGGAAAAGGGATTTGACGTTCTTACAGGGGCGGAATTCAGTGTCACCGTGCCTGATTTTAATATCGGCATTCATGTCCTGGCTTATGGTTTCACACAGGAACAGGAGAAAATGCTGATGAAATTGCGAAAGAATGTTTATTCATTTCAGGAATATGCTTGTGAAAATAATGTACCGACAACATGGGCACATCCTTTATATCACTATAGCACAAAAGGGACACCTCCTTTCAGCTTCTTTTCAAAGATGCTCTTACTCTTTGAACGGTTCGAAGTACTTAACGGTCAACGAGATACATGGCAAAACATGTTGGTTAAGGCCTGGCTTGAAAGCATTACTTCTGAAATGATTGACAGCCTTGCTGTTGAATACGGGATAGATCCGAGGAAATATTGCCACCATCCCTATAAGAAATCGATGTCGGGTGGGTCTGACAGCCATATGGGTATATTTTCAGGTATGACCGGAACGTATCTTCATGTGCCGGATCTGAAAGCCAGATTGGAGACCACCATCCGCTCAGAACTTGCACTGGAGGCAATCAGGGAAGGCAGAATGGCGCCATATGGGTCTCATCAGAACAGTGAAAAACTGACCATTGCTTTTCTTGATTATGTCTGCCAGATAGCAATGTTCCGGAAAGACCCGGGAATGCTAAGGATCCTTCTTCACAAAGGATCTACCCGGGATAAGATTATTGCCCTGGCAGTTTCTAATGGTTTTGCCGAGCTTCAACGTCATAAGGTGACCATGAATTTTATCGAGCTCTTTCATGATTCATTTCTTGGAAAATCACCATGGTTTACAAAACGTCTTTTCGTTCCAAGGGTTTATAAGCCTGTATTTGATGATGCAATGAAAATAGCAGCCACATATAATGGACCGACTGAAACGATGGTCGAAAACTACAAAGAAAATATTGCTGCAATATACAAAAAGCTGAATACAATCCTCTATGGCAGACTCAATGTAAAATTTGATAAGATCAGGCAGGAAGGGAAAACCGGAGAGGTGACCCTCAACTATCTTATCAACCATTTTGAGATGCCCAGCGAATTCCGTGCGCTTCTTGAGAATGACAAGAAAATTGCGAAGAAGCCTATAGAACGTATGGAAATGCCAGATATCCCCGAACTCCTTGACGGTCTTTCATTTCCTTTTCTGGGGTCAGCATTAATTCTCGCTGCACATTTTACCAGTGCACGCGTACTGTATACGACACGCCCCCTGCTTCAGACCTTCTCTGAAAAAATCGGGAAGCTGGAACACCCGAAAAAGATGCTATGGCTAACCGACACATTTGCAGATAACAACGGGGTTTCTATGGTGCTCAAATCGATGCATGATGAGATCAAAGCCAGGGACCTGCCGATCGACATCATGGTTTGCAGCAATGAGATTGAACCGGATGATCATCTCATCGTCCTTAAGCCCATGGCTGAATATAATTTCCCTCTATACCGCGAACAACCCATCAGGATTCCGGATTACCTGGAAATTCATCATGCTTTTCATGACGGGGAATATGACCGTCTTATCTGCTCGACAGAAGGACCTATGGGCCTGGCCGCATTATACCTGAAGCATGCCTATTCGGTTAAGTCATATTTTTATCTGCATACCGATTGGATAATGTTTGCGCGGAAGGTCCTGGAACTCGACCGTGGGAACCTGAATCGTTTCCGACGAATACTTAGAGCATTCTATAGATCATTCGATGGTCTGTTTGTTCTCAACAAGGACCAGCAGAAATGGCTGACCGGCAGGGAGATGGGATTCAATTCCGAATCTATTTACCCTACCGCCCATTGGGCCGGTGAAAAGTTTGTTCCCGACAATGACATGAGAGCGAGTATCCCCGGAATTCAGGATGGCGATAAGATCGTATTATTTACAGGACGGGTAAGCCATGAGAAAGGGGTCATGGAACTTCCTGAAATCATGACAGAAATGAAAAAGAGCATTCCGGACGTTAAACTCATCATCGTTGGTACCGGCCCATCAGAGAATGAACTCAGAGCGGTGATGCCGGATGCGATATTCGTTGGCTGGGTCGATCATAATGACTTGCCCGGCTACTATTCTTCTGCAGACATCCTTATCCTCCCTTCAAAATTTGATACTTTCAGTTGCGTGGTTCTGGAAGCACTGAGCTGCGGATTGCCTGTCATAGCCTATAAAACAAAAGGTCCTAAAGATATCATTCTCGACGGAAACACCGGCTTCCTTGTCAGCTCAAAACAAGAGTTCATCACGAAACTAAACGAATATTTTAATGATACTACTCTTCAGAAGACATTCAGGATTAGTGCCTTAGCCCGAGCGAAAGAATATGAGAAGCAAAATATCATGGATCGCTTCCTTCATCATGTGGGACTCCAGGATGTCCTTTCTACTGCTGGATAAACATGAAGAACGAGCACAGGACATGGTGGAAACATGGCGTTTTCTACCATATTTACCCGAGAAGTTTTTATGATTCTAATGGCGATGGGATCGGTGATATAAGGGGAATCATCCAAAAGCTGGATTATCTGGCCAACCTGGGCATCACAGCAATCTGGATATCACCTGTTTACCTATCTCCGATGCGGGATTTTGGGTATGATATTATGGATTATAAAAAGATCGATCCCATTTTCGGTGACCTTGATGATTTTAAAACTCTTCTCCTCAATGCTCATTCCCTGGGGATCAGGATCGTGATGGACATGGTCATGGTCATGAATCATACCTCCTCAATGCATCCCTGGTTTTTTGAATCCCGTTCTTCCACGGAGAATCCCAAACGCGATTGGTATATCTGGCATGAAGGTAAAAATGGCAGAAAGCCAAACAATTGGAGATCAGCCTTCGGGACCAGCGCATGGGAGTACGATGAGCAAACCGGCCAATATTATCTTCATTCTTTTCTGAAGGAGATGCCGGATCTGAACTGGCGTAATAAAGAACTGAAAACGGCATTCTTTGAAGAAGTCAGGTTCTGGCTGGATCTGGGTGTAGACGGCTTCAGGCTTGATGTTATCAACATGATCGTCAAAGACAAGAAATTCAGAAATAATCCGCTCTTTTTTGGAATTCCATGGATACAGAAACATGTTTATACCCGCAACCGGCCAAAATCCATCAGGATAACCAGGCTTCTTCGAAAACTGCTGGATGAATATGACGACCGCATGTGCGTAGGTGAGATTTATACGCTACCCCCGGGAGACCCTTCGACAGCGGCCGGTTATCTTAGTTCAGGGGATGACGCCATCCACCTGGCATTTGATTTCTCCCTTATGTTCCAACCCTGGAAGGCACGCAGAATTTATACCTGCCTTAAAAATTGGTACAACCAAATCCCGAAAAACGGCTGGGCTTGCAATGTCCTTTCAAATCATGATCTTTTCCGCAGCAACAGTCGTTTCGGAAGGAAAAAGTATTTTGTGGAAAAATCCCGGATCATGGCAGTCCTTTTACTGACAATAAAGGGGACTCCATTTATTTATTATGGAGAAGAGATCGGGATGACAAACGGAAAACTGAGCAAAAGCCAGATTGCGGACCCGCTCGGGAAAAGATTCTGGCCTTTCTTCAAAGGCAGAGACCGTGCCCGGACTCCAATGCAATGGAATTCAGGCATGAATGCGGGATTCTCGAAAGGAACTCCCTGGTTACCTTTGAATAAAGATTATTCTGAAATTAATGTTGAAACCGAATCTAAAGATCCAGATTCAGTCTTGAATCTTTATAAAAAATTGATATCATTCCGTAACAGCAGTGTGACTCTTCAATCAGGTGATTGGATTCCTGTCATCGAAGGCGATAAAGGCATTCTCGCTTACCTCAGGATAAAACGCGGCGATCAAATCCTGGTTCTTCTGAATTTCAGGAAAAGAGCCATAAAGATATTTATTCCTCTCTCAAAGCCAGGCGACGTTCTGATCTCGACCCACAGGCCTGAAGGGGTGACCTTAAAATCAGGAGAATTAAATCTATTCCCTTTTGAAGCAACAGTATTGGTTAACTGATTACCTTCAAATCGTGTAGTCGCTGAGCAAGCGGGATGTCGTGCGGAAGAATGAGATTTCTTCTTCCTTTCTGTGTGTAATCTCTTTGATCTTCAACACAATGGAATTCACTCCCTTGACCAACAACATATTGTGCAGAGTTCCCTCAAACCACGATCGCGTCATGTTTTTATTAATGACCTCAAATTCAAGTTCCCCTGCAATACGCGGATTAATCAGAATGTGCCGTATGGCATCCCTGACTTTTTGTTTATCCTCATTTTTTAGAAACTCCATATCCTTTAATGATTTCAGTTCTTCTTCAGAATATCCTAAGATCTCCTGAATATTTGCACTGGCAGATAAAATCATCTCATTGGCAGAAAAAAACAAGAATCCATCCGCACATTTCTCAAGCAGGGTCCTGAATTTCACTTCATTACTTCCGGAATCCTTCTCAACTGCTTTCATAGCCGAGATATCTGACAGTATTATGACCAAAACCCCTGTCTGCGGGATAAATGTCTTGATCCTCAGATGTGCTTCGCGCGAAAGAAGATATTTTTCCCTGTGCCTGAATTTCTGGTCAGCAGCGAGTAAGGTGTATTCTTCTTTCCAGTCAAAACCAAGAAAGGTCAGGTCCAGATCAATTTTAGAAGCATTGATTCCAATAAAATCGTGAAGTGATATCCCCGTAATTTCTTCAAATGGAACATTTACATGAACAATTGTGAAGTCCTCCGGAATTATCTTTTCACCAATAATCATTTTTAAGATAATGAATCCATTATCGATCTCATCCAGAATAGAGTTAAGTATTTTTATCTTTCCTGACATTCGTTTTTAACTTATGACCCTCAGCAAGAAAGCAGTGTGGTTTAGTATCTTTTATTGTGGCTATAGTCCTGATTTACACGTTGCCAACCAATTCAGGCTTCAGCGCCGGGGACAAATCATCATCAACCGGGATCAGGGTGCGGGGACTATTCTTTAATTTATGCCAGCGAATTATTTCATCGTATTTTATATTAACCTCATCAACAATAGATTCCCAATGTCTGTAAATTGTTTTCCTGGCGCCTTCTCCTGCCCTCTTAATAGCGTCCGGATTTGATTTCAGTTTCATGATCTTCTCAGCCAGTGATTCCGGATTATTGTTGATAAGGAACCCATTGATATCTTCCATGATCCCTTCGGCCGATGAAGTATTTCTAACAACGATTGACGGTACATCAAAAGCGGCTGCTTCCCGCATCACCAGTGGGGCATTATCATAAACCGAGGGAAAAATAAAGAGATCGGCACAGGCATATAGATGTTTCATGGTCAACCTGTCCAGAATTACACCGGTAAGCACCACATCTTCAGAAAGTCCGTACTGTCTGACCATTCCCTTGATTTCTTTCGTTGCATAACCCTCGCCGGCAAACACCATCTTAAAGGATTCTTTCTTACCCTTCAATATCTTGAGTGCATCCAGGATGGTCCTGATATTTTTCTCCCATCTGAGCTGACCCACAAATAGCAGCACAAAATCATCATTGTTTCCATTGATTATCTCCAGTCCTTTATTCCTGTGCTTAAGATACTTACTCTTTTCCGGAATATCAAAGTCTGTCCCATTCGGCATAATATCAAATTCGCCTGTAAAACCATATTCTTTCAATGTCTCACCGGTAGCCCGGTTTGGGACCCAGACCACGTCAGCACTGTTGTAAAAATCCATCGTCAGCGTCATCAGGAAATCAACGAACATATCACCGGGCAACGCCTTTCTGAAATCCTCACGATACTTGGTGTGAAATGTTGCAACCAATGGAACATTAAGCTTCCTGGCAAGCTTTTGTGCCAGTTGGCCGCTTATGAAAGGGCAATGAGCATGAAGAATATCAAAATCATTCTTTGAGAGTTTCTTTTTAAAGGTGAAATCTATCATAGGCAACCCGATTCTGTAAGGATTCATTCCCGGAAGGAGTACCGATTTGAACCGGATCACTTTATAATCAACCCTGTCTTTGTAATCTTTTACATTAGGCGCAACCAGGCTGGATTTTCCATGCTTCATGTTCATCCATAAAGCATAATTGTGGGCAGTCATTCCTACTCCATCCATTATCGGGAAATAGGAATCATTGAATTGACAGGAATTGATACTCATGGGGATAGGTTTGATGCAAAGTTACCTTTAACGCAACCCATGAGCGTTAACACAACGTTATGTTAGCATTAAAAGAATGTGAATTTTTATCCGAAGAAGGATACTCTCATGAAATAAACGTGACCTTGGTCCTAGGTCTCACGATAGCTCTTTTAAAGGAGTATTTCGGGTATCCAATGATCAGAGCTTCAACAACTTCGTTTCCTTCAGGGATTTTAAATATCTCCTTCAGAGCTTTGTTTTGATCGATCGGAGGGCCGATAAGCCCTATGATTGTAGCTCCAAGACCCAATGAATGCGCCGTAAGCATGGCGTAAGTACAATAGATATGGGCATCTACAATATGTTCACCGGCCTTTTTCCTACCATGGAAGAGGATCATTGCCGGAGCATTCCGGGTGATGTCATCGATCCCTGTCGAGCTATCGTATAATCCTTTATCTACGTGAGGGACAATGAAATTAATGAGTGTCTCGCGGGCTTCTTTATGAATCAACCGCTTTATAAACCAGCTAACTACAGGAGTCTTCAGCATTTTAGCAAGCTGGATATACATCTTTGACATGTATGGCCATGCTTTCTCAATTATTTTTTTGTCGTTGACAACTGTTAACTCAACATTGCCGGGATCTACTCCGAACGGGGCTGTCGACAATGAGTCAACAATCTTTCGTAATAATTCTGCAGGAACAGGTTTATCTTTGAAAAACCTCACAGAGCGCCGGGTCAGCAGAAAATCCATAAAAGCCTCATTATCAATGATCGTTTGAGGCAGCGGCCTGAAATTGTCTTCATACGACAAGCCATCGATCATGATAGCACCAGCCTCACACATTGCCATGCAGTGGCCGCATTTGATGCAAATATCGACCCTGTCGGTCCTGAAATAGATCTTTTTGTTTTCATCCCTTGATAAAATACCGGCAGGGCATATGGCGACACAAAGTGCACAATCTGTGCATAATGCCGCGTCGATGCTGTGACTGGCAAATGAAGTGGTTTGGTTTGAAGCAGGAATCATTGGAATAAAGTTTCTAACGGGGTAAAGATATCAATTTACTTTCATATTCAGAAGAACATAATATTAAAGATTTATAAATCTGGAATTAGGAGTAGGAATCTGGAATTAGGAATTGAAATTATCAACATTCCTTGCATTGTTACGGTTTTTTTATTATGTTTGTAGCTAATTTAACCCCCATTCATTATGGCTGTATCATTTAACAATGTGATAACCAGGTATTTTTCCGGCAGGGTCGGAGATATTGTTCTTAAGAACTACAGCGGGAGGTGCGTCATGGCAAAGCGGCCTGATTGCTCGAAGGTAATCAAGAGTGCAAGGCAACAGGTATTTATGAATAAGTTTGCGAAAGCTGTAAAGGTTGGACTGTTTGCCAAGGCTAATCCGACACTCATCGACCATTACAATAAGATAAGGCCAGACCTGAGTACTTATCATGCGGCTATTTCTGATTATCAGTCGAGTCCGGTGATAGAGCATGTTGAAGTGAGTGAATATCAAGGACATCCGGGAGATGTAGTTACCGTCTCAGCCTCCGATAATTTTGAAATAGAAGGAGTTGGCGTCGTGATCTTTAATGCCATAGGAGAAGTTATTGAGTTCGGAGAGGCCGTTCCGAAAGAGTTTTCGGGAAACACCGAATGGGATTTTACGGCCACGGTTGAGAATCCAGACTATAAGTCTTCCAGGATCCATGTCCGGGTCAAAGATCGACCAGGCAATACTGTAGAGGCTGAGGTCGATGTGGGCGGAACATAGAGGGTTCAGAACGCTAATAACCCCACCCCCAGCCCCTCCCCCAAGAGGGAGGGGAGTAATGAGAGGTGAAATTCAAAGTTAATTTCTTTAAAAGTGGAAGTTCCAGCATGGAAGAGGTATGCCCGGGCGGGAAATTTTTGTGTTAAAACATGCTCCAAATTCCAGATTCTCACTCCTTTCTTCTTAATTCTTCTTTCTTAATTCCAGATTCAATCTTTTTCCCCCTATTTCCAGCCTCATCTCCTCATCAATCCTATATCATCCCTATACTGAAACTATAGTCTTTGTTCGTTCTTTCTTCGTCTTTCATTCGTCTGCAATATAGCTAAACTATATCGATGGACTAATGCTCATCTAATCATGAATCTCATAGGAATTATAAGTCGGAATCTGGAATTAGGAATGATGAATCTGGAATCTGGAATTTTTTTCGCCAATTCGCGATTTCGTATTTTTCTTTACGCTCATTCCTCGATTTTTCAAACGCAAATTTCATGATGCGGATCAAGAGAAGGGTTGGCTAAATCACCAAACCCCACAACCGCTTAAAACGTAAAACTTTACACTTCTCTCTGTAACTCTGTCTCTCTGTAACTCTGTAACTCTGTCACTCTGTAGCTCTGTCACTCTGTTACTCTGTTACTCTGTCACTAAGATTAACAAATCGTTACGTTCAAATCTGCACTATTAGCAGGAAAATCCTGAAAGAGTGAAATTAGTTAACAATTTGTTTTCATTTACTTAACCTACTCTTTCCACTGACTTAACCTTTTGTTGTTGTTTCCTTAACATATACAAATGCAACTACCGGCATATTTGCAAAAATCTTTTTTTCACTCTTGCGTCTATGAAATTTTTACCGGTTCTTGTATTCATTTTTATGCAACTTTCTCTCTTTGGGGCAAATATCCGGGGTACTGTATTTGAAAATGAATCAAAAGACCCTTTGACCGGGGCCAATGTGGTTCTGGAAAAGACATCATATATAGGTATCACTGATACTAAGGGGATGTTCGTGATCAGTAATATCAAGCCGGGTGAATATAATATTGTAGTTTCCTTCATTGGTTATGTGACTTATAAAAAGAAGATTGTAATTACTAAAGAGGATGATAATATCCGCCAGAATTTCTTCCTGGCACAGAATACCACCACGCTAAAGGAGGTCAGTATTGTTGGAAATTTTACTAAAGGAACTGACCAGAGTGCACGGGCAACAGAGAAGAATGCCTCAAACGTCATCAACGTCGTTTCGGCCCGCACCATTGAATTGTCTCCAGATATCACGGCAGCCCAGATAGCACAAAGGGTTTCGGGGGTTACCCTCGACAGAAGCAGCGATGATAAAAACCAGTATGCCATCATCCGCGGCATCGAGCAACGCTATAATAATACATTGATAAACGGGTTAAAAATTCCAAGTCCGGATTCAAAAAACAGGTTTGTTCCTCTTGATATTATCCCTGCTGAGCTTCTTCAGGAGATGCAAGTCACAAAGGCTTTGACTCCCGAAATGGAAGGTGATGGCATAGGTGGCAGTGTCAATGCGATCATGAAAGATGCCCCGGATGGATTGTTGGTACAGGCACAGCTTGGAAGCGGGTACAGTCAATTCTTATTCGATCATAAGTTTATAACATTTAACAGTCAATCAATCAACTTTAAAGATCCTGACCAGGTTCACGGACATTATTATGCATCGACACAAGCCGATTTTGATCGTCAGAACCTGGTATTTACTTCCGAACAAGCATTACCTCATCTCATCGGCAATCTGACCCTTGGGGAACGTTTCTTCAATAAAAAGCTGGGAGTCCTTCTATCCGT
>JBEKQA010000009.1:0-34054 GCA_049520195.1 Bacteroidales bacterium | reverse complement strand
CCTTCAGGAGTTACAACCGCAACGCTTACCGTTGATACGATCGGAACAGGTCTGGGGATTAAGACAATTTCTGTTGATGTGACCAATTCAAAGAACTGTGTTGGTTCAGGAACCATTAATATCACATTCAGGCCTTGCGCCGGTATTGGAGAACTGAAAGATGTAAGTTTTAAGCTTTATCCAAATCCTAATAATGGTCTCTTTACCGTGGAATTCAATGCCTCCCAGAAGAAGACGCTAGACATCAACGTCGTAAATGAATCAGGTGTCGTAGTTTATACATTAAATAACCTGGAAGTCTCCGGAGTTGTTGCAAGAAACATTGATCTTGGCATACTGCCACAAGGCACATATTTCTTCAGAATCTCTAATGGAAGTGATTCAATATTGAAGAAATTTGTCATTCAAAAATAAGGGGAAGAACCTTATATAATCAATATGAAGAGGCTGTCTCAAATTTTCAGGATAGCCTCTTTCTTATTAACGTTAGTAGATCACAAATTACAATACTTTATTTTTACTATATTTTTTTCTGATGAAAGGAAGTACTCATATTCTTTATCTTCTCCTTGGAAGCAACCTCGGCGATAAAAAGAAAAATCTTGATGATGCCCTTGAGATAATCAATAAAAGAATTGGGCTCGTATCAAAAACCTCTTCATTATACGAAACTGAACCCTGGGGCTTCACTTCAGAAGACTACTTCCTTAATATGGCAGCGAAAGTGGATACTCTTCTTTCTCCTGAAGAAGTATTGCAACAGGTTAATAATATTGAATTGGATTGTGGAAGAAAGCGGCAGGGCATGGGATATGAATCCCGTACAATCGATATTGACATACTGTTTTATGACGATCTTATTCTCGCCACAAGTGCCCTCACTATTCCACATCCCCATATCGAGGAACGAAGGTTCGTCCTTGTTCCTCTGAATGAGATTGCAAAGGATTTGATCCATCCGGGTTCCAGAAATACAATAACAGAATTGATGCTGACTTGCCATGATAGTAAAAAAGTCATGAAATTATAACTGAATATTTCGTGTAACCTGAAAGTTCTGTAAATGTGGGATTATAGAAATATAGAAATGTGATAATAGTAATTAGATTCATTACCTTTGTCGTGATAACATTAGAATAGGATATATGAAAGACTTTTTTAAATTCATGTTTGCTTCAATGCTTGGATTTCTTCTGACCATTATTCTGCTTTCAATCATTCTCTTCACAGTGGTAGTCTCAATTGTAGCGCTGGCGACAACGGAAGAAGTCATCACTCCCAGGAATTGTATACTGCAGATTAAGCTTGACCGTCCTATCAGTGACCGAGGACCAAAAAACTCGTTCTTCATGGACTTTCGTTCCCTGACCAAAAGAGATGGCCTTACAGATATTCTTAAGAACATTCATAAAGCAAAATACGATGACAATATTAAGGGAATCCTTCTGGATGTCAGCGTTATACCTACAGGACTTTCCACAATCAGCGAAATTCGTGACGCCCTGATTGATTTTAAGAAATCTGGAAAATTCATTATCAGTTATAGTGAATTTTATTCCCAGGGGGCCTACTATCTTGCTTCAGTTGCCGACCGCATTTACCTCCAGCCTCAAGGGATGATACTGTTCAAAGGACTTGATGCTGAAGTTACATTTATCAAAGGGACTCTTGACAAACTCGACATCAAGATGCAAATCGTCAGGCATGGGAAGTTCAAAGCAGCTACTGAACCTCTCTTTCTTGATAAGATGAGCCCCGAAAATAGAAAGCAACTGTCAGAACTGGTCGACAGATCCTGGGCTAAGATAGTCGAGGGAATATCTGCATCGAGAAATATCAGCGTTGAAAGACTGAACCAGATTGCCGACAGCTTAAAAGCAGAAACCCCGTCATATGCATTGGAAAACAAGCTTGTTGACCAATTAGCCTACCGTGATGAACTCATTAAAGATCTTCAACAGAAACTGGGCCTTTCAAAAAATAGTAAGGACGTCAACATTATCACACTGGAAAAATATTCTTATGTCCCGGATACTCATTACAAATTAACCGGAAAAGATGGAAGAATTGCCGTAATTTATGCAACAGGTGACATTGCAGGAGGCAACGGCGATGACCAGTCAATTGGATCAGAAAGACTAAGCAAAGCATTCCGGATAGCAAGACTCGATAACCGGGTCAAGGCTGTCGTTTTCAGGATCAATTCTCCCGGAGGAAGTGCCCTCGCTTCAGATGTGATCTGGCGTGAAGTCATGCTCACTGCAAAGGAAAAGCCAGTCGTGGCTTCCCTGGGCGATGTGGCGGCATCAGGTGGATACTACATTGCCTGTCCCTCAACGAAAATCCTCGCAGATCCCACAACGATCACAGGATCAATAGGGGTATTTGGAGTCATTCCAAACCTGAAAGGATTGTTCAACAATAAGTTAGGGATCACTTTTGATGAGGCTAAGACAAATACAAATTCCGATTATATCAGTGTAACGAAACCCATGCCCGGGTACCAGGTTAATGTTCTCCAGGCCGAAATTGAAAATATCTATTCATCCTTTGTGTCCAAAGTTGCAGAAGGAAGACATCTTACTGAAGAAAAAGTCGATAGTATCGGACAGGGCCGCGTTTGGAGTGGAACAGACGCTATAAAGATCGGATTGATAGATGATTTTGGCGGATATGAAAAAGCAATCGATGCAGCTGCAGATCTTGCAAAGATGAAAAATTACAGTCTCATATATCTTCCTGAACAAAAAGAGCCAATCCAGGAGATTATCGACCAGCTGACTGGAAACGACGCTAAAGCTGCCCTTGAAAAAGAATTGGGTGAATACTATCAATACTACCAATATCTCAAGGTAATTCAGAAGATGAATGGGATACAGGCACGGATGCCCTTTGAGATCAACCTAAACTAGGAAGGTAGTTTTAAGATTTAAGTTTTAAGGATCCTCACTCCCTCTTGGGGATGGGGTATTCAATGCTTCAAGATTTGATTAAATCTCAAAAACCAAAACTTAACACTTAACACTACCTTTCTACTTACCTCTGCGGATAATGGATGAATATTTCTTCCGATTTCATTAGGATATCAACGTATTGAGCACGTTTGTACACGAAGGGATCTTTCATATTCTTCTTTGAAAGCTTGCCACGGAAATCTTCAACAGATTCATATTTCTTATGATCCATCCAGTCGGTAATTTCCTCAAGCATTTTCGTGATCTGACCGAAACCATGTTTGTAAAGAGTGCTAACTACCTGTACACAGTCGGTTCCGGCAAGCAGCATCTTGATGACATCATGTCCGGTAAAGATACCCGTGTTTGCACAGAGGGATCCATGTATCTCTCCGTGAAGGAGGCCTATATACCTCAGAGGCAGGCGCATGTCATCGGGATGGCTCAGGTTATATGGGAAGTGATGTTCTTCTTTATCAATGTCTATATCCGGTTGGAATAAACGGTTGAATAACACAAAGCCGTCTACACCCTCAAAGTACATCATTTGCACCACATTCAGGACATTGGTATAAAATGGGCTTAGCTTCACGCTCACAGGAATCTTCAGACTCTTCTTTACATGATTGACTACATCCAGCTGCTCATTAACAATGGATTTTTCTTCTTTCTTAAAATCACCCGGAATTGAATAAAAGTTAAGTTCTATGGCATCAACCCCGGTTTCTTCGATGGCTTTGGCATATTCAAGCCAGGTTTCTTCAAAAGTGCAATTCAGGCTCGCGATCACAGGTATGGTCACTGAATCGACAGTTTTACGTAAGTGTAGCAAGTGTTCTTTGGGACCCGCATGTTCAATATTTGGGAAAAGACTTATCATCTCCGCATGGCGCTCGTTGTATTGATTCAGCTCTTCAGATAATTGAAGCTTTTCCAACTCAATCTGTTCTTCGAATAGGGTCTTATAGACAATTGCTGCAGCACCTGCTTCTTCTATCTTCTTTATGTTATCAATGTCTTTAACAAAATTACTTGCACCGACGATAATAGGGTTTTTAAGTTTCAAACCCATGTAATTGGTTGTGAGATTAGCCATGTATCTTAGTTTTATTGTTCTGAATTAATGAGAATTTAAAATTACAAAGATACTCCGTTGAGGCGGAGTATCTTTATTACCCTGTATCTTTTCACTTTGTCACTCTGTCACTCTGTTATTCTCTATGTCACTCTTTTACCTCAGCCTTGCCTGAACTAAAATTCCTCTCCGAAAGTCTCTTATAGCTATCATAACGCCATTTTGCATTTTCTTCAGCGGCCTGGAACAGAATTGCAGCCTCTTCCGGGAACATCTTGGTAAGAGACGTATACCTGACCTCGCCATTGAGAAATTCCTGGAATTTTGTCCAATCTGGCTCTTTTGAATCGAGCGTAAATGGATTCTTCCCTTCCTTCTCATTTAACGGGTTGTACCGGTAAAGTTGCCAGTAACCTGACTTTACTGCTTTGTCTTGTTCTTCCTGAGTCTTACCCATACCAGCACGCATGCCATGATTGATACAGGGGGAGTAAGCAATCACCAGCGAAGGTCCATGATAAGATTCAGCTTCTTTCATGGCCCTGAAAAGCTGACTGTTGTTGGCTCCCATAGCAACCTGGGCAACATACACATATCCGTAAGTCATGGCCATTGCTCCCAAATCCTTTTTCCTGACTTTCTTTCCCGATGCAGCAAATTTAGCTACAGCCCCCTCCGGAGTTGATTTTGAAGCTTGTCCTCCCGTATTTGAATAAACTTCAGTATCAAGTACTAAAATATTGATATCCTCACCCGAGGCAATTACATGATCGAGCCCGCCATAACCGATATCATAGGCCCAACCATCGCCTCCGATGACCCAAATAGACTTTTTCACCAGGTACTGTTTCAGGTCAAGAATATCTTTCGCCAATGGGTTGGATTCTTTCGACAATAAAGGAATCATCTTCTCAGTTGCAGCCTTTGATTTATCCGGATCATCCTTCCCATCAGTCCATTCCCGGAAGACATCCAGAACTTCAACCGACATCATATTTTCCTTGATGGCCTGTCTCATCTTCTGGGCAATGCGTTTCCTTAAATTGGTAACTCCTACCACCATTCCGTATCCATACTCAGCATTGTCCTCGAATAGCGAGTTTGCCCATGCAGGTCCATGACCTTCATGATTCATACGATAAGGAATGAAAGGAGCAGTCCCACCATAAATAGAGGAACATCCTGTAGCATTGGCAATCATCATGCGATCGCCAAAAAGCTGGGTGATAAGTTTCACATATGACGTTTCTCCACAACCCGCACAGGCACCCGAGAATTCAAAGAGTGGCTGAACAAACTGGCTGTTCTTGAAAGTCCTCAATGGTGGGGCAACTTCAGGTTTGTAGGTGACTTTTGAAATCAGATAATCCCAATTCTCGGTCTCTTTCATCTGCGATCCCAGTGGCTCCAACTCTAAAGCTTTTACTTTTGCGGGACAAACATCAACACAGTTTCCACAGCCGGTGCAGTCAAGAACCGTAACCTGAATCCTGAATTCAAGTCCGGCCAGCTCTTTTCCGATGGCTTTTAATGTCATCATATCAGCCGGTGCATTCTTCTTTTCTTCTGAATTTAAAAGGAAAGGACGGATGGCGGCGTGAGGACAAACATATGCACACTGGTTACATTGAATACAATTTTCAGGGATCCAATGAGGTACGGTCACTGCAATACCTCTTTTCTCCAATTGTGTCGTTCCTACTGGGAATGTTCCGTCTTCACGTCCAATAAATGCACTTACCGGAATATCATCTCCCTCAAATTTATTGACCTTGTCGAATACCTGTTTGATAAATTCCGGACGATCCGGATCATCAGCAACAGGATGGATCTCGATTTTTTCCCATTCCGCAGGTATCGCAACTTCTTCAACCTCTCCTCCCCTGTCAATGGCCATATTATTCATATTTACAATATCTTCTCCCTTCCTGCCATAAGTTTTCTTTACTGCATATTTCATCTCCTTGACTGCCATGTCGTAAGGAATTACATTGGCAAGTTTGAAAAAGGTCGATTGCATGATGCTGTTGGTACGGTTTCCAAGACCAATCTCAACAGCAATCTTTGTTGCATCGATGATGAAGAACCTGATCTTGTGCTCAGCAAGGTATTTCTTCATGTGATCCGGAAGTCTCTTCGTTGTTTCTTCTGCATCCCAGATGCTGTTCAGTAAGAAGGTTCCTCCGTCTTTCAATCCTTTCAGCATATCATATTTATCCAGGTAAGCTGGAACATGACATGCGACAAAATCAGGAGTTATAACTAAGTATGGAGCACGAATTGGCTGATCTCCGAAACGAAGATGTGAAACCGTGATACCCCCCGATTTCTTTGAATCATAAGCGAAATAGGCCTGTGCATATTTATCTGTTGATTCACCAATGATCTTGATGGAATTCTTATTGGCACCAACCGTTCCGTCAGAACCTATCCCGAAGAATTTTGCCGAATACGTTCCTGCCTTGTCAATGCTGACTTCCGGAAGAAGTGGTAATGAATGGAAGGTTACATCATCAACAATACCAACCGTAAAATGATCTTTCGGCTCTTTCACTTTTAGATTGTTGTATACTGAAATGATCTGCGCCGGAGTGGTGTCCTTTGAACTCAGCCCATATCGGCCTGCATTGATCATAGGTCTGTTTTCCCTGTCGAAGAAAAGATCTCGGATATCAAGGTAAAGTGGATCGCCGTTGGCGCCTGATTCTTTAGTACGGTCAAGGACCGTAATTCTTTTAACAGTAGAAGGCAGTACTTTAAAGAAATATTTTGCTGAGAAAGGCCTGTAAAGATGTACGGAGATCAATCCGACTTTCTCTCCTTTTTCCCTCAGATGATCTATCACATCCTTGATGGTATCAGTGATAGATCCCATTGCAATTATGATGTTCTCTGCATCAGGTGCTCCATAATAAGTGAATGGATGATATTCTCTTCCTGTAAGCTTTGTAATTTCCTGCATATAACTTTCAACAATATCTGCAACCGGCTCATAGTAACGGTTCACAGCTTCCTTGGCCTGAAAGAAGATATCAGGATTCTGCGCAGTACCACGGGTAACCGGGTGTTCCGGATTCAGTGCTCTGTCACGAAATTCCTGCAATGCCTGATAATCGATCAGTCCGGCCATGTCTTCATTGGAGAAGGCTTCAATTTTCTGGATCTCATGCGACGAACGGAATCCATCGAAAAAATGAAGGAATGGAATACGCGACTTGATGGCGCTGAGATGAGCTATTCCTGCAAGATCCATGATCTCCTGAACACTCCCGCTGGCCAGCATGGCAAATCCTGTCTGTCGGGTGGCATAAACATCCGAATGATCTCCAAAGATGGATAGAGCATGGGCAGCAACGGTGCGTGCACTGACATGAAAAACGCCAGGAAGCAACTCCCCTGCTAGTTTGTACATATTCGGGATCATCAGTAATAAACCTTGTGAAGCGGTAAATGTAGTAGTTAATGCACCCGATTGTAAGGAGCCATGTACTGCACCGGCAGCGCCGGCTTCTGATTGCATTTCGACAACTTTTACTTCATCGCCAAAAATATTTTTTCTTCCGTGAGCAGCCCATTCATCAACATTTTCAGCCATGTTCGAAGACGGAGTTATCGGGTAGATGGCAGCCACCTCGCTGAACATGTAAGCCATGTGTGATGCGGCCTGGTTTCCATCGCAGGTGATAAAATTCTTTTTCTTTTCCATATTAGTTTGATTATTAGTACTTTATGCGAGTTCTTGTGAATCCGCTAACAAGCCGCAAAGGTACAATTTCTTTTTTTCCAAAAGGCAAGGAATACGGGAAATAATTTTATGATTCTGTGCCCAACAGAATTACCTGATTTCAATGGTGTTATACTGTTCTAAATGATCTATGATGCAGTATTAATCTAAATTTTTTATGACCTCTTTAATACCCTGATTCCTAATTTCCAATTCTTAATTCTAAGTTTTAATTTTTAATTCTAATTCCTCCCGCCCATTGCCCATTGCCCATTGCCCATTGCCAATTGCCTCCTCCCTTGTCCCCTCTCTGGCCAAAGTGTTTTTCTATACTCTTTCTCCGATCTCCTTCCGTCCTCTCTGCGATATAACTAAGGCTTTCCTTCAATCAACTTATACCTTTAATATACTTGTAATATGGAAATAGTAATTCCACCAAAGAACCACGGCTTTTTGGCCTCTGGATACCATCAAACACAGGAAAATCTTGGGATTATTCAAAATAATTTCAGGTCCGGACATAACTCTCCCATGCCTGATCTAAAACATTATGGAAAACTCTTCTGGAATTTTATCCTCCTTGGCCTGTCATCCTTTCAATTTCCCTCATCATGCATGACGACCTTCCTTCTGCCTCCGCGGACTATGTCTTGGCCTCCTCCCCGCCATATAGCATGCGAAAGGTCTTGACTTCATTGCCCGGCGAATCAGTCACTCTCACCACAACGCTCCCTCCTATCCACAAATTACTCGATTTCAAAGCCTTGTAGATCCATTCCCCACTGCCATTGAAGGATGCCTCAACAGCCATTCCGCTCTCGATCTCAAACCCATTAGCATCAAGGATCATAACTATCACAGCCGCTATTTTGTACTTATCAAAGGCAGATACCTTTATAGTATCCCCCGGTTGGCCTTTGTAATTGCTCGTATCGATCTTTTCTATCCGGGGTTTTAGTAAATAATCGGATATGGCAACATTCAACTCATGTTGTCCCGGCTTCATTTTACTCCCGTAAAACCGCTTCACTTCCGGATCCAGTAAGGCCTTTTTTGAATACCTTACCCCCTCTCCAAACCGCTTCCGGTTGGCTTTCTGTGCTTTACTCCACTTTCTCTTGGAATAATCCGGCCTCATGGAAGCAATAGACCTCCCAGCAACTACCCTTAAGATCAGGTTGCCAAGCTTTCCATGTTGGAATCTTAAAATCTCATTATCATCAGTAATAGCCATAGTTCAGGAGTTTAATGTTACTCAATGTTCAGAAGAGTAATAAAGTAATAATAAGGTGTATGTCAATTGTCATCAAAGATATGAATTTATATTTATAATCATGAGTTATTTTACGTCTGTTAATAAATTATATCATTTTTTATGGTAGTATAATTTTCTCGAATCCAATGATAATTTTTAATTTCTAATTCCTCTTTCCTGATTCCAAATTCAAACTCCCTTTGCCAGTAGCACCGTGAAAATCGAAAAGAAGAAAGGCGGGGAGTTAAAATATTGTAATTTTACCAAAAATTAAAACAGTGGTTTTTCCGCCTGAGTTTGAATCGAAGATTGGTTTTGATGGGATACGTGCGTTGGTGAAGGATTCCTGCCTTGGCCCCGGAAAGCATCTGGCAGAACAAATATCATTCTCCGATGATCTTTCAGAGATCAGAACACTTCTGGGACAAACAGAAGAGTTGCGACAGATCCTTTTGTCTCAGGAGAATTTTCCTTCCCAGGATTATTACGATCTGACAGATGAATTGTTACGGATCAGAATTGCTGGAACCTATATCGAGCCTGAACAATTAACGCTTCTGAAGCTTTCTCTTTCTTCTATTTTGCAGATAACTAATTTCTTCAACAAGCATCCTGAGGATCAGTTTCCTCTTCTTTCTTCGCTTGGCAGTGAGATTAGCATCAACCCTCATTTGATTACAGAGATAGATAGGATCATTGATGAAAAAGCTCAGGTAAGCGATGAGGCTTCTTCAGACCTTAGAAAGATAAGGAAAGATAAGAAAGCAAAGCTGGCCGTTGTTGAAAGGAAGATTGCCCAAAGTCTGAAATTGGCCAGGCATTCAGGCTGGACTCCCGAAAATGCCGAACTGACCCTGCGCGATGGCCGTCTGGTAATACCATTATTAAATACACATAAAAGAAAGATACAGGGATTTGTCCATGATGAGTCAGCTACCGGACAAACCGTCTATCTTGAGCCCGCCGATGTTCTGGAAACCAACAACGAGATCCGTGAGCTTGATTATGACGAACGCCGGGAGATCATCCGCATCCTGATCGCCTTCGCCGATATGCTCAGACCTGAAGTCGAAGATCTGATACAGGCATACAGGTTCCTTGGAAATATAGACTTTATACGTGCAAAGGCCGGTCTGGCTTTGAAGATAAACGCGATCCTTCCTTCCAGACTTTCAGAAAAGCCCTGCATTCATTGGAATGAAGCCGTTCATCCTCTCCTCTTTCTGGCTCACCAACGTCAGAAGAAGAAGGTGGTCCCGCTCTCAATAGAACTTGACGACGAGAACAGGATATTGGTTATTTCCGGTCCCAACGCCGGCGGTAAGTCGGTTTGCCTGAAAACCACAGGCCTGCTGCAGTATATGTTCCAGTGCGGGATACTCCCTTCTGCAAAGGAAGATTCTGTATTTGGGATCTTCCGCAATATATTTATAGATATTGGTGATGAACAATCTCTTGAGAATGACTTAAGCACCTATACTTCAAAGTTGCTGAATCTGAAATTCTTCCTGGAGAATCTTGATGAAAATTCCCTATTCCTGATCGATGAATTTGGGACAGGCACTGATCCTGCGCTGGGCGGTCCCATTGCCGAAGCCAGTCTTGAGGAGATGAATCGCAAGAACTCCTTTGGCGTGGTCACCACGCATTATTCCAATTTAAAGCTCCTTGCCGGTAAAATCCCAGGTATTATAAATGGGGCCATGCTATATGATGCCAGAAAGATGAAGCCGCTATATCTGTTAAAAATAGGAAAGCCTGGAAGTTCATTTGCATTCGAGATCGCCCGTCAGATAGGATTCCCGACCGGTGTTCTCAATTTGGCTGAAAGCAAGACCGGAACAAGTCAGCTTGATTTCGATCGGGAACTTCAGAATCTGGAGGCAGAAAAAACAGAGTTGGGTCATAAATCGACAGAACTGAAAGTTGCTGATGAATTTCTGAATGAAATGATCACCAAGTACAGGAAATTGAATGAAGAGTTGGAATCTTCTAAAAAAGAGATACTTGGCAAGGCGAAGCAAGAAGCGCTTAACATCCTGAATGATTCAAACCGCCTTATTGAAAAGACCATAAAGGAGATCAGGGAAAACCAGGCAGAGAAGGAACGGACAAAAGAAGCCCGGGAAGAGATCCGGGACTTGAAATTAAAGATTGAGAAGGATACACAACAAGAAGATAAACAGGATATTAAGTTAAAGGAACTGGTCACTGTCAATACCCGGCAAAAGAAAAGTACGCCTTCCCGGGGTCCTTACCAGTCATTTTATGAGGACCTTCAGAAGAAGCTCCTTCAATTCGAGCTTACGCTTGACCTCCGTGGAAAACGTGCTGATGAAACGCATGGTATCCTTCAGCACTACATTGATGATGCCATCCTCCTTAACATTCCTGAAGTCAGGATTCTTCATGGAAAAGGAAATGGAGTCCTCCGTCAGGTTACCCGCGATTATCTTGGAACTGTCAAAGAGGTCAGGAAATTTAGTGATGAGGCCTTAGAGCGGGGGGGGGCAGGAATAACGGTAGTTAGTTTCAGATAGAACTCATTATATATCAATCAGTATGCGATAAGATATTTAACTACCTAACATCTGATTTGCTATTTAAGTATTTTGATACTACCTTTGCACGTTTTCGAAAAACCCCATTATGAGTTTACGCCAAAAAAGAAATGATCTGAAGAAAAGGATGCAGGAAGCATTCAAAGGTGGTGGGGAACAAGCCACCGAGAAACAGAAAGCATCCGGTAAGATGACTGCCAGGGAACGTATCGTCGAATTACTCGATGTTGATTCGTTCCATGAGTATGACCTTTTTGTCAAGCATGCAGGGGTGGATTTCGACATGGACAAAAAGTATCTGCCCGGCGATGGTGTCATAACAGGCACAGGATCCATCAATTCCTATCCTGTTTGTGTATTTGCCCAGGACTTCACAGTAGCAGGAGGATCTTTGGGCTATATGCATGCAAAGAAGATCGGCAAGATCATGGATCAGGCCATGAAAATGAAAGTGCCTCTGATCGGTATCAATGATTCCGGAGGTGCCCGCATCCAGGAGGGAGTGAATTCACTGGCAGGTTATGGTGAGATTTTTTACCGCAATACCCAGGCATCAGGTGTCATTCCTCAGATCTCTGTGATCCTTGGCCCTTGTGCCGGCGGTGCAGTCTATTCACCAGCCCTGACCGACTTCGTTTTTGTGGTTGACAAAATCTCAAAGATGTTCATCACAGGGCCTGAGGTTATTAAGACAGTTCTTGGTGAAGAGATCTCCATGGAAGACCTCGGGGGCGCCCGTGTTCATGCTGAAATCACAGGGAATGCTCACTTCTTTGCAGAAAGTGAGAAAGAATGTTTTGAACAGATCAAGAGATTGGTAAGCTATATTCCTTGGAACAATGAAAAGACAGCCGAAACTTTCCCAAAGAAGGCTCCAAAATCAAGACAATACAAGATCGATCATATCTTCCCGGTTAACCAGGCCGAACCTTATGACGTCAGGGATATCATAAAAGCCATTTGCGACGATTCTGACTTTTTCGAAGTACATGAATTCTGGGCTGCAAATATCGTTGTAGGATTTGCACGTCTGGATGGACAAACTATAGGATTGGTTGCTAACCAGCCTATGGTGCTTGCCGGAGTGCTCGACGTCGATTCGTCGGATAAAGCCGCCCGTTTTATCCGTTTCTGCGATGCTTTCAATATCCCGCTTGTGACCCTGGTTGATCTTCCGGGTTACCTTCCCGGCGTAGATCAGGAGTATGCTGGAGTAATCCGCCACGGCGCAAAAGTTCTTTATGCATATTCCGAAGCTACAGTGCCAAAACTCACTGTAATCCTCCGCAAGGCTTATGGCGGAGGTTATATCGCCATGTGCTCACACCATCTTAAGGCTGATTTCGTCTTTGCATGGCCGACAGCAGAAATTGCAGTCATGGGACCAGAAGGAGCCGCCAATATTATTTTCAGAAATGAAATTAAAGCTTCAGAAAATCCAGAAGAAACACGGAAAAAGTTGATCGAAGAATACCGGCAGAAGTTCGCAAACCCTTATGTTGCTGCTGCTTATGGTTATATTGACGCCGTCATCGAACCAACAGAAACCCGTGATTTTCTCATTCATTCACTGAGCATCGCTGCCAATAAGAGTGAAGCAATGCCCAAGAAGAAACATGGAATTCCTCCGTTCTAAAATATCTTGATGTGTTGCCTGACCTCGTAACACATGACACATAAAAGGGTCTAAGTTTCAAGTGTTAATTTTTTTGTGGGATTACTTTAAGATAAACAAAAATGGATATCGAAAACAAAGAACCTGAATATCAGATTTTTAATTTCGAAGAAGGTGAATACAAAACTACTCTGACAAAGAAGTTCCTGAACCGGAAAACCTACATTATTCCTGATCCTAAGAAAATTTATGCCTTCATCCCTGGAACCATCCTCAAGGTTTTTGTCAGAGAAAAACGACGGGTAAAAAAAGGAGACCCCTTGTTGACCTTTAAGGCCATGAAAATGAATAACATCCTTTCCGCCCCCATGGACGGTCATATCAAAAAGGTCTTTGTAAAGGCCGGTGAAACTTTCCCGAAGTCCCAGATGCTGGTTGAGTTCAAGTAACACGTTACGAGTAACAGATTGACAGATTGATAGAGTATAGATGCAACCCTTCACCCTTCATACTATTCTAAACAACTTTTTTTGCCATTTCCGGAAAAACATTTATCTTTGCACCCCTAAATAAAAAAGAACATTAAAGAAGATGGCAAACCACAAAAGTTCAGAGAAGCGTATCCGTTCGAACGAAACAAGAAAAGAACAAAACCGTTATCAGGCTAAAACAGTCAGAAACTCCATAAAGAAGCAGAGAATCACAACCGTTAAAGAAGAAGCTGTAAAAGATCTTCCTAAAGTAATCTCTCACCTTGATAAACTGGCCAAGAAAAACGTCATCCATAAGAACAAAGCAGCTAATCTGAAGTCGAAGATGATGAAAAGAACCAATGCATTGGCTCAGGCGAAGGCCGACTAGTCAGAAGTAACATAGAAAAGAATTGTGAAGTGTGAATGATGAAGTGCAATGTGCAAAACCTAATGTGCAAATTGTAAATTTTATACTCCGTAACTCTCTCCTTATCACCTCACTCTTCACTTTTCACCCTTCACAATTCACCCTTCACCCTTTCAAACATGGAGCCTGTTGAAATTACTGCGGATTTTATTGATGTAAAGGCTCTCTTCGCAGCTAAAAACCCACGTCTGTTAAAGATCATCCCGGGTTTTATTTTTACCCTTATCAAAAAGATTGTTCACCAGGATACATTCAATGGATATATTTATAAACACCGTGATAAGTTCGGTCTTCCTTTTGTCAGTTCTATTCTGAAAGAATTCGGTGCGAATATAGTGGTAATGGACAGCACCGGAAAAATTTTTAATGATGCAGATCTTTCCACAGCAATCCCTTCCACCAATCGTTTTCTTATTGTCTCAAATCATCCTCTTGGAGGATTTGACGGACTTACCCTGATGCATGTTGTAGGTCAGTCCCGCTCGGATATAATATTCCCAGTCAATGATCTGCTGATGTATATCCCTGGACTGAAACCCCTATTCATCCCGATCAACAAGCACGGGAAAAATACTGAGAACGTGGAGATCATTCACCAGACGTTTGCCTCTGATAAGACCATACTTTATTTTCCGGCCGGACTGGTATCACGAAAACAAAAAGGAGGAAAGATACTGGATCCCGAGTGGAAAAAAACATTTGTTACCCGCGCCAAGAGATACCATCGGGATATAATACCTGTCTATATCTCCGGAAGGAATACCAATTTCTTTTACAACCTCGCCAACCTGAGAAAGAAACTCCGGATCAAATCCAATATCGAAATGATGTTACTTCCGCATGAAATGCTCCGTCAGAATAATAAAACAATCCGGATTGTCTATGGGGAGCCAATACCCTGGACTTCTCTTGATCATACCCACAGTGATTCTGAATGGGTACAAATTATCAAAGACAAGGTCTACAATCTGGGAGAACAGTCTGTTTGATAAGATAAATCCGGAAATTACCCTGATTAGTACCAAAAAATTAATATCTACGTTTCTGTTAAGGAAGAAATATAATTCGTACTTTTATTTTTTAATTTTCATCCTTTATAATATATGATTCCCACTATCCCCCCGTTGGACAGGGCACTGCTTGAAGAAGAGCTTGCTGAAGCTCACTTTGTACGCAATACAAACAATGGTCACAACAAGATCTTTATCTTCACCGCACACAGTGCTCCGAACCTGATGCGGGAGGTTGGCCGTCTCAGGGAAGAAACATTTCGTGATGCAGGTGGAGGTACAGGGAAAGCCGTCGATATTGATGAGTATGACACTGCTGAGAAACCTTTTATTCAGCTTATTGTTTGGGATCCTTTAGATAAAGAGATCGTTGGAGGATATCGTTTTTTACATGGCAAGGATATTCCTTATAATGACCATGGTGCCCTGAACAGCGCGACAGCTGAGCTTTTTAACTATTCCGATCACTTTATACGCGATTATCTTCCGGTTTCCATTGAATTAGGACGTTCTTTTGTTCAACCCGAATACCAACCCACCGTGAACCTGAAGAAAGGGATGTATTCTCTGGATAATCTCTGGGATGGTCTTGGAGCCATGGTTATCGACAATTCAGATGTTCAATATTTCTTTGGCAAGATGACTATGTATCCAGATTTTAACAGGGTTGCAAGAGATATTATCCTCTATTTTCTGAAGAAGTATTTCCCTGATAATAAAAATTTAATGACTCCCAGGGAACCTGTGATCATCGAGACAGATGAGGCATACCTTAAAAGCCTCTTCACCGGGACCAATTACGAAGAGAACTACAAGATACTGATACATCAGATCCGCAGTCACAATGAACACATTCCTCCCCTGGTCAACGCTTATATGAATCTCTCCCCTACCATGACAACTTTTGGCACTGCCATTAACCATGAATTCGGAGAAGTTGAAGAAACCGGTATCCTTATCCGGATCCCGGATATCTATCCAAGGAAAAAGGAAAGACATCTGACGACTTATATCAAGAGGTTCTCCTCATGGACAAGTATCAAACTCCGCAGGAATAGGGAAGGTCGTGATTCTTAATGCATTACGAATCACCAAAAATATAAACAAAAACTTTAACTACCATAGAAATTCGGAATGCAGATATCGACAGCAACATTCATAGCAAGCAGTCCTTCGTTGAAGTATTGTCCGGAGTCAGATTATCCGGAATTCGCTTTCATCGGCCGGTCTAATGTCGGAAAGTCTTCATTGATCAATATGCTTACAGGAAATAAGTCACTTGCAAAGGTATCCGGAACACCTGGGAAAACACGTCTGATCAACCATTTTCTCATCAATGATTCTTGGTACCTTGTTGATCTTCCGGGAATTGGCTTTGCAAAGACTTCCAAAGAAGAGGGCCGCAAGATCGAAACTATGATTGAAGGATTCCTGCTTCGTCGCAAAAATCTACGTCTAACTTTCCTCCTTATCGATTCACGCCACCTTCCACAAAAGATAGACCAGGAGTTTATGGCTTGGCTTAACCGTAATCATATTCCGTTTCTAATACTCTTTACTAAAACTGATAAGCTCACAAAATCACAGCGTACCTCAAACCCTTCTCTTTATCTGAAGACCCTTATCGAAACCCTGAACATCGACCCGGAATTCATCCTTACCTCATCTGAGAAAAAAATGGGTAGAGAAGACGTGCTGGAGGTTATTGAAAGACAACGAAATGATAGATAATAAGTGAAAAAAGAGGGAAAAATTTCGCCTCTGAAAATTCCGGAATGTAAGAATATTGAATTTAGGAATATCGAAATTGACGAAGTGAAAAAATGAGTTAATCGGTCATTTTCCCTTCGGCGTCGTATTTGACAAGTGCTTTCCTTTTCCAGCGTCCGGAGCGGTAATAGAAATAATAGACAATCAATCCAAATAACCAGCCAATGGGGATTGACCACCAGATCCCGTGAACTCCGATAGCCGGAATACCGGACAATAGATAAGCCACCGGAATCCTGACAATCCACAAGGAGAAAAGACTGATAAACATGGGGACGAGAGTATCGCCTGCACCTCTGAGTACTCCTGTATATATGAACATTGTTGAGAAAAGGATGTAAAAAATACCGATCACGACAAGATAGCTGCGTCCCAATTCAATAACTGCTTCATCATTGGTGAACACGCGCATTAATCCCCGCGCAAAGATCAGGATTAATGCCGAGATGGAGAGTGTAACAGCACTGCTCATAAGGAACGTCGCCCTTAATCCGGTCTTTACCCTTTCAGGCTTATTGGCTCCTATGTTCTGACCAACAAATGTAGAGAGAGCGATAGCAAAACTCATGGCAGGCATTGCTGCGAAATTATCTATCCTTCCGGCGACGCTGAATGCCGCATTCGCATTGATGCCAAACTTATCTACAACCCAATAAAGTGCAACCATACCCATAGCCACGAAGGTCTGTTGAAATCCCGTGGGCAGTCCGATCCGGAGACTCTTGATAAATATCGGGTAGTCAAATTTAAGGCCCCTGAAAGAGAATTTCACAACTTTATGATATTTATTAAGATAAACTATCTGGGTAATAAAGGCCAGGGCTTCTGAAAATACAGTTGCATAAGCCACACCGGGTACGCCCCAATGAAATACCAAAACAAAAATGAGGTCAAGGCCAATGTTCATCACGACAGATCCGACAAGAAAATAGAGCGGGGTTTTAGAGTCTCCCAATCCTCTTAGAATGGCGCTGGTTCCGTTATATCCAAATAGGAAAACAAGTCCGGTAAAGAAAATATTAAGAAATACCTGGGCCGTCGGGATTATTTGAGGATCCAGTTTGATGACCCTAAAGATGAACCCGCTTATAAGTATTCCGACAACACTCATCAGGATTGAAATAAAGAAGAGGAAGATGTACATGGTGCCAATGGCCTTCTGAACTTTTGTCAGGTCTTTCGCGCCAAAATACTGTGAAATAACAATGGTAAATCCCATTGTGATCCCGATCATAAAAGAGATAAGGAGAAAGATCACAGGACCGGATGTTCCGACAGCCGCTAATGCATTCTTCCCAACGAACTTTCCGACAACAATACTATCGATCACGCTGTATAGTTGCTGAAAGACATTGCCAATCAACATCGGGATGGCAAACTTCAGGATTAGCTTACCCTCATTTCCAGTACTCAAGTCCTTCATCAGGGAATTTAATTGAACTGCAAAGTTAGCTATTTTGGGCCAAAATTTGTACCTTTGCAATAACAGCAGTTTGTTCTATCGCTGCGCTTAAGACGCGGAGGAAAGTCGGGACAACACAGAGCGCCATACTTCCTAACAGGAAGGCTTTCCGGATATAAATGCCGGGGGGACAGAAAGTGCCACAGAAAATTACCACCCTGGGCAACCGGGGAAAGGGTGAAAACGCGAGGTAAGAGCTCACGATCCATGCAGGTGACTGCAGGAGGGGTAAACCTTATGGGTTGAAAGACCATGTATACCGGTTGTTAAGAGTTGCTCGCTCATTGCCGGGGGGTAGGTCGATAAAGTCGGATGGTGACATTCGGCTCAGATAAATGATAGAATTCAACAGAATCCCGCTTATAGAACTGCTGTTTTTTTCTTAAATTATCTTATTGACAGGTTATCTGTTTTTCTTCACTAAGCTTTGTTGATAAAATCCTTGATAATCGTGATTTTTAATGATAATTTATCCGTAAACTTTTTGTAATTTTGTTACTGATTAACTAAAAATAAATATTTGATTATGAATGACATAGAAAAAGAGATCGCAAGTCAGAATTACACAGCTGAAAATATTACAGTTTTAGAGGGATTGGAAGCAGTCAGAAAGAGACCGGCTATGTATATCGGAGATGTAAATATCAGGGGATTGCATCATCTTGTATATGAAGTTGTGGATAATTCCATTGATGAAGCATTGGCAGGTTACTGCAATACAATTAACGTGATTATACATGAAGACAATTCGGTAACGGTAATCGATAATGGAAGAGGAATTCCGACTGATTTTCATGAAAAAGAACAAAGGTCTGCATTAGAAGTGGTTATGACCGTTCTGCATGCAGGAGGGAAATTTGATAAAGATACTTATAAAGTTTCAGGAGGATTGCACGGAGTAGGTGTTTCCGTGGTCAATGCATTATCGAAACTATTATTGGTTACGGTTCATCGTGGCGGGAAGATCTTTGAACAGGAATATCAGTATGGAAAACCTATGTATCCTGTCAGGACTGTTGGCGATACAGACAAAAACGGTACCATTATCACCTTTAAACCAGATAACTCAATTTTTATTACTGAACATTATGATTATGAGATCCTGGCCTCACGCTTACGGGAGCTTGCCTTTCTGAATAAAGGGATAACATTGACAATCACAGATGAACGGGAAAAAGATGACCAAGGGAACTTTACCACTGAAACTTTCTTTTCCTTAAATGGATTGAAAGATTTTATCGATTACCTGGATGCAAACCGTGAGAAACTGATGCCCGAGCCTATTTCGATAGAGGGAGAAAAGAACGGAATCCCGATGGAGATAGCTATGCAATACAACACTTCCTTTGCAGAGAATATCCATTCCTATGTTAATAATATCAATACACACGAAGGCGGAACACATCTGGCTGGTTTCAGAAGGGCATTAACACGAACTTTAAAAAGTTATGCAGACAAGACGGGAATGCTTTCCAAACTAAAGTTTGATATCAGTGGTGATGACTTTCGTGAAGGATTAACTGCCATCATTTCCGTCAAAGTACAGGAACCGCAGTTTGAAGGACAGACGAAAACAAAACTTGGCAACAATGAGGTTATGGGTGTTGTTGATCAGCTTGTTAGTGAGTTACTAAGCTATTATCTTGAAGAACATCCGAAAGAAGCAAGAACCATAGTAAATAAGGTCATACTGGCGGCCACAGCGCGTCATGCTGCAAGAAAAGCAAGGGAACTTGTTCAGCGAAAAAGCGTATTAGGAGGATCCGGGCTTCCGGGAAAACTAGCTGATTGCTCTGAGAGAGATGCCAGCCTTTGCGAGATTTACCTCGTGGAAGGTGATTCAGCAGGTGGTACTGCAAAACAGGGCCGTGACCGTAAATTCCAGGCGATCCTCCCCCTCCGGGGTAAGATCCTTAATGTAGAGAAAGCCATGCAGTATAAGATTTTCGATAGTGAAGAAATCAAGAACATTTTTACAGCTCTTGGAGTAACTATCGGCACGGAAGATGATAGTAAAGCACTAAATCTGGAAAAGCTGCGTTATCATAAAATAATCATAATGACGGATGCTGATGTGGATGGTAGTCATATTTCTACGCTAATTTTGACTTTCTTTTTCAGGTACATGAATGCCTTGATTGAAAACGGCCATGTTTATATTGCAACGCCACCTTTGTACCAGATAAAAAAAGGTCAGACAAGCCGCTATTGCTGGACCGAGGAAGAACGGGCCAAAATCGTTGAGGAATTTTCTACTAACGGGAAAGAAAGCGGGATCCATATTCAGCGCTACAAAGGTCTTGGTGAGATGAACTCAGAGCAGTTATGGGATACTACCATGAACCCAGAGTTCCGTACATTAAGACAAGTGACCATCGAAAATGGAACTGAAGCTGACCGGATATTTTCGATGCTCATGGGGGATGATGTTCCATTACGTCGTGAATTCATTGAGCGCAATGCAAAATATGCAAAAATCGATATCTAACGCGTCCCAAAACACCCTTTTATGAGGCAAAAAAAGGTTGGTTACATTATAGCAGGTTTTTTTGTTCTTGTTATAATTATTTATTTTATCTTTTTTAAGGGTGATAAAAGCCAGCAGGTCCTTGTCAAGGTTAAGAAAGGAACCTTCCCGATTGAGGTCACAACTACTGGCGAACTATTTGCCAAATCATCCGAAAAGATCCGCGGTCCTCAAGGTCTTCCCGAGATGCAGATCTATGATGTGAAAATCCTGAAAATTGTGCCAGAAGGCACACAAGTCGATTCCGGAGCATTTGTAGCAGCACTCGACCAAAGTGAAATCACCTCCAAGATGAAAGAGATGGAGACCAACCGGGATAAAGCCCAGACACAAGTGACACAACATCAGCTAGATAGTTCACTTAATTTACGCCGCCTTCGTGATGAACAGATCAATCTTAATTATGACCTTGAACAGAAAAAGACTATAAAGGACCAATCTATATATGAACCTCCTGCAACACAAAGACAAGCTGAAATTGAAGTAGAAAAGGCAGACCGTGCTTTGGACCAGGCAAGAAAAAGCTATACCCTTCAATACCGTAAGGAACTTGCCAATATGCAAGATGCTAATTCAACCTATTCACAGGCGGAGAGGAAACTTGAACAGCTGCAGGATAAAATCAAGCAATTTAATATTTACGCGCCTAAGAAAGGAATGGTGATTTATACAAGGGCCTGGAATGGACGCCAGCAGGAAGGTTCAACTGTAAATACCTGGGGAGATTTCACGGTTGCGGAATTGCCCGATCTTTCAAAAATGATTTCGCGTACTTATGTTAATGAAATAGATATAAGTAAGATAAAGGTGGGCCAGGATGTCCGCATTGGTATTGATGCCTTCCCGGAAAAGAAATTTACCGGCAAAGTAACGTCTGTAGCCAATGTCGGTGAGCAATTACCGAATTCAAATGCAAAAGTCTTTGAAGTCAATATCCTGATCAATGAATTTGATTCTATTCTCAGACCTGCAATGACTTCCAAAAACACGATTCTCATAGCATCCGTAAATAATGTGCTGTTTATACCGATTGACGCAGTAGTAAGTACAGATAGCAATATATATATATTCAAGAAAAGTGGCAGTCGGATTATAAAACAACAAGTTATTACTGGGGAAAGTAACGACAATGAAATCGTCATTAAAGCCGGTGTGAAGGAGAATGATGAGGTACTGCTGCTTCCTCCGAAAAATGGTGACAAAATGAAGCTGACCCGACTCTCACCTGAAGAATTACTTATACTCAAAAAAAATGCGATAAAACCAGCAGAAAAACCTGGTGAATTTGCTGCGCAAAAGAATGCTTCCCTGGATGATTTGGCAAAGCAGGCATTATCGCAGTTAGGAAACGTGAAGCCCACTGTTGCAACGAAACAATCAACCTCAGATAAATCTGCTCCTGCACCAAAAACTGACCCTGCAAAGAATAATGTCGTCTTCCGCATTCAGATACTCACCTCTCTCAAGCAGATCAGCACAACTTCGGAGAAATTTACAGGATTACCCGAGATCTGGATGTATCAGGATCAGGGATTATTTAAATACACTGCGGGGAAAGCATCCAGTATCGATGCATTGAATAATCTTCTGGAAGAGACTAAGAAAAAAGGTTTTGATAATGCCTTTGTTGTTGCCTTCCTTGGTGATAAAAGAATTACCATCGCAGAAGCAAAGAATACACTGAAAATGAATAATTCAGTGCCTAAACGATAAACTCAAAATACGTGCTCGACCGCTATACTTATATCCTCAATATTGCATGGGAAGCAGTTTTTATAAACAAATTCCGATCCATGCTGACTGCCCTTGGTATAATTTTCGGTGTGGCCGCAGTAATAGCCATGATGGCTATTGGCAGGGGTGCTCAAAAGGAAATTCTCGACCAAATGAAATTGGTAGGAGTCAATAACATCGTGATCTCCTTTAAAACTGAGAAATCAAAGTCGTCAGAGAAAAGCGATAATTCCTCCCAAACCCAGAATAAGGATAATTCAGAATCCAAAGAAGGCAAGAAATTCTCACCCGGATTGACTTTGCAGGATGCCATCAGTATTAAAGAATTAATTCCCACAATTGATAAGGTTTGTCCTGAGGTGATCTATGAAATGGATATTATCAGGGGGGGGAAAAAGATGAGTACTAAAGTAACCGGAGTTACACCGGATTTCTTTAACGCTTTTAACCTTGATCTGATGCAGGGAGAGATGTTCAATCAGGAAGAAATGGAAGATGGCAAACCTGTTTGTATCATAGGTCCCAGTCTTCAAAATCATTTCTTTTCCGGGGAAGATCCTATAGGAAAGCAAATAAAATGTGGTCCTATCTGGCTAACTGTCACCGGAATATTAAAGAACCGGGAAGTAAATCAGCAAGCCTTGGAGAATTTAGGTATTTCTGATTATAATAACACCATTTATACGCCTTTAGAGACAATACTCCTGCGTTATAAAGACCGTTCAACAGTAAGTCAGAATAGCTTTCAGAATCAACAGATCATATATTTTAACGGGGGTGCAATAGCGATTGACGATCAACAGGGGAATACTTCCCGAAACCAAATAGATAAAATTGTCGTACAAGTGAAAGATAGCAAGATGGTCAAACCAACAACAGAAATCCTTAAACGGATGATGTTGCGCCGTCATGCCGGTGTGGAGGATGTTGAAATTAAAGTTCCTGAATTATTGCTAAAACAGGAAGAGAGGACAAGGGACATTTTTAATATGGTTTTAGGCGCAATTGCCAGCATTTCTCTCCTTATCGGAGGAATTGGAATTATGAATATTATGCTTGCATCAGTGATGGAAAGGATCAAAGAAATCGGGATCCGTCAGTCCATTGGTGCAACTAAACGTGATATCATACTTCAGTTTTTGATTGAAGCCACCATGATTTCGATCACAGGAGGACTAATCGGAATTGTATTGGGAATCGTTTTATCAAAAATAATAATGGAACTCACAACGATACCTACCATCGTTAGTCCCTGGTCGGTAGTGATATCCTTTGGGGTTTCAGCGACGGTCGGCATTGCTTTTGGGTTTATGCCTGCAAGACGGGCTTCTCAACAAGAACCTGTTGCTTCATTGAGACATGAATAATGCAATAATCATCCTATGCGAAGACATCTTTTCTATTTCAGCATCATAGCGCTGATCTTGTTCATTCCTCCTCATCGGGCAAACGGACAAAAGATGATCCACAGGATGACACTCGAAGAAGCTTTGTTAATAGCAAGAGAGAGGTCACTTCAGGCACTGATAGCTAAGCAACAATTTAAAGTCAGTTTTTATGATTACCGGACTTTCAAGGATGCATATCTTCCACAGTTGAGTGCTAATGGAACAATTCCAGATTTTCAACGGTTTATCCAGTCTTATACAAACCCAGACGGGACGAAGACTTATTTGCTACAGCAATATGTTAATTATTCAGCAAACCTAAGCTTAAGTCAGCAAATCGGGTTTACCGGAGGAAACATATCCCTGAATTCAGGATTGATGAGAACTGATAATATCGGCGACCCAACTACTACATCTTATCTGAGCACGCCAATCAACATAAGGTACTCACAACCAATTTTCAAATTCAATTCCTACCGCTGGGATCGAAAGTTAAAACCTTTACAATACGACCAGGCAAAACGAAAATACCTGGAGTCAATCGAAGATATTAATATAGCGACTACCAACTACTTTTTTGCCCTTTTAGAAGCACAGGTGGGAAAAAAGATTGCTGTCACTAACTATTTAAATTATGATACACTTTATAAGATAACACAAGGGCGATTCCAACTTGGAAAAATTCCACAGAACCAGCTCCTTCTTTATGAACTTAGCTTGCTTAAGGCAAAACTATCCATCGAAAATGCAGATCTTGCCTTACAGGACGCCTTATTTAATTTCACATCATTCCTGCGAATTCAGGATGCCGATTCGATTGTACTTGACCCTCCTGTTGACATAAGCTATTTTAAGGTAAATCCGGTATCTGCAATTGAGGAAGCTTCTGCGAATACTTCCCCTGCTGAAGATTTTCAACGGCAACTTATGGAAGCAGACATGAATGTAAATATGGCAAAGATGGATGGAAGATTTGATGCAGATCTTTCTGCAATTTTGGGCTATAATCAAACCGCCCCAAAGCTTACGGATGCTTATAATAATCCCCAGGATCTGGAGCAATTGACTTTGCAGATGAGTATTCCTATCGTTGATTGGGGAGTGGCAAGGGGTAAAATAAAAATGGCGGAGTCACAAAGAGAGATCGTGAAAAACCAAGTTGAGCAGGGAATGATTGATTTTAAACAAAGCATTTACCGGGATGTTATGAATTTCAATATGCAGCAGAATCAACTAGAGATAGCTGCCAAAGCAGATACCGTTGCAAAAAAATCTTACGAGATCACCCAGGAACGTTACATGATTGGAAAAATATCCGACTTCCAGGAATTATACACGGCCCAGACAGAGGCAGACAATTCTGAGAATTCTTATTTTACAGCTTTACAAAATTACTGGCAACGATACTTTTCTCTTCGGAAGGAGACATTATATGATTTCCAAAAGCAGACCCGTCTTCAGTTCTCTCTTGAAGATGTTAAGCCGTAAAATAAATCCAATTATCGATAACGTTTCTAAATAAATTTTTATATTTGCATTAAATTCTTAGAATTAAGTATTCATTAAAAAAAATTGAATTATGTCACTATTAGTTGGTAAAAAAGCTCCCTCATTCGAAGCGGATGCCGTAGTCAATGGAGGTGAGTTTGTAGAAAAGTTTTCACTTCAGCAGTATATTGGTAAAAAACATGTAGTATTTTTCTTTTATCCCTTGGATTTTACTTTTGTTTGCCCTACTGAACTTCTGGCCTTCCAGGAAAAATTACAGGAATTTGAAAAGAGGAATGTCGCAGTTGTAGGATGTTCTATAGATTCCAAATATTCACATTGGGCCTGGCTGAATACAGAGAAGAACAAAGGTGGAATTAAAGGAGTTAAATATCCTATTGTCTCCGATCTTTCAAAGACCATTTCCGTAAATTATGATGTGTTAGCCGGTGAATGGATGTTTAATGAAGATAATACCATGGAATTTGATGGTGTTGCACAAGCATACAGAGGGTTATTTCTGATTGATAAACAAGGTATCGTGCGCCACCAGGTAGTCAATGATTTTCAATTAGGACGCAGTATTGATGAAGTTCTGAGGATGGTTGACGCTCTTCAGTTTTTTGAAGAAAACGGAGAGGTTTGCCCTGCCGATTGGCACAAGGGAGATGAAGGAATTAAAGAGAATTCTGAATCTATAGCTAGTTATTTATCAACCCATTAATAAGATTTTACCTGACCCGGTAAAATTCTGAATAGCAAAGACGGTTCCAGATAAATGGAACCGTCTTTGTTTTATATCAATAAGATAATTCAATCGGTTCGGGTTATCATTTTTTTTGATAGAAATAATAAATTTTATATGCTTCAGGAACCTTGAATTTCTTTGGTGCAGAGTACCTTCCTGAAAATTCTTTCAAGAGATCATTATTTTTATCCACAACCTCAGGCCATTCTTCAAAGAGAATAACGGAGCCATATTTTTTTCGGATCGTGTCAGGAACTTGGGAAGGATGATTTATCGGAAAAATTGCCATCTTATTTAGATCTGATCGGAGGTTCCCGTAATCTTTAAAATATTGTTGATTATAGTAATATGTGAATCCAAGATCAAGCCATTCAGGGCAAATAAAGACAGCAGTTCTTCTATCTTTCAGAATTTTAACGACTTCAACAGCTTGTTTAAGTCTGCGATGATTATCCTGGTTTGGATGAAATGTCAATAGCATCCCCCCCACCCCAATGAACGATAAAATATAGAACAACACCTTTTTTAACCCTGATAAATAAACAATTGCCTGTCCAATAAGTAAATAAAAAGCAATAGAAATAAAAACAAGATAGCGATCGAAAAACATTGGCAGTTTGAACGATATCAGAAAAATTGCGAAATATGGAATAAAAAACCACGAAAGCAGAACTTTTTGGCAGGAACTAAGATTCTCAGTAATATGTTGTCTTTTAATAAGATATTTTAACGATGTTGCTAAAAACAACAATAGATAAAACACGGTTACCATAGGAACGTTGCTGAACCTCCACACCATCGTGTACAGATCACTAATCAAAGGTTGTGGGACCCATGTACCCCCAGAGGAAGCATTGAACCGACTTAATAGAATAGGGAAATAGAGTAAATAAAATGACAGGGTTATAATCTGTGAGATGAAATAGGGTTTACGAACTTTCCCCATATTTGAAAAGATCAGGCAGGAAAGTGCCTGTATCACAATCACAAAAAAGCCAAAGAAATGAGAATAAATCAATAAAACATTGACAATTATCAACATATATGATGAATTCCTTCTTCCGGGATTTTGAATCAGGCTGAAAAAGAAAAACATCGAAAGGCTGGTAAGAAGGGAGAATAACGGGTAGACTCTCGCTTCATGATAAAATGCTAATTGGTAATTCGAAAAGGTAAAAATCAGAGATGCAACAATACCTGCCCGGTTTGAAAAAAATCGCTTTCCGATCAGGTAAATTATCGGAGCAGTCATCGAACTGAAAAGAAGTGGAAGGAAACGAACTGAGAAAGCCGAAATACCGAACACCTTGATCCAGAAATGCATAAGTATGAAAAACAGAGGGGGATTATTCTCAGTTTTCAGCATATCAAATAAAGAAGAAAATCCAGCCTGGGAATAATAGATGGTAAATGGCTCATCCATCGCTATGTCCTGCTGCCCAAGAAAAATTATTTTCAGTACGAAATTGAGAAGGACCAATCCGAACGGTATCATCCAAAAAGAAATGTACTTTTGTTTAAGCGCTATCAATCTATAAAAATTAAATGGGCTTCCATGTTTTAGCTTCCTCCCAGAAAACATCCATTTCTTTAAGTGTCATTTCATTTAGTGGTTTGTGAAGCTTCTTGGCATTTTCCTCGAGGTATTGAAACCGCTGAATGAACTTACGGTTTGTCCTTTCAAGTGCATCTTCAGGATTAACATCTATAAATCTGGCATAATTAATAATAGCAAATAAAAGATCTCCCAGTTCATTCTCTTTTTCTTCAACCGTTGAATCCTTTTTAACCTCAGCTTTTAACTCGTTCAACTCTTCCATCACCTTATCCCAAACCTGTTCAGGCTTTTCCCAATCAAATCCAACACCGCTTGCCTTTTCCTGTATCCTGTATGCTTTGACAATGGCCGGCAATGAATTCGGAACACCCGATAGAACCGATTCATTACCTTTTTCTTTAAGCTTGATCTTTTCCCAATTATCCTTGACTTCTTTGGCAGTGGTTACGTTAACATCTCCAAAAATATGTGGATGACGATGGATCAGCTTCGTAATGATACTATTTAATACATCTGAAATATCAAAGCTACCTGATTCAGACGCAATTTTAGAATAAAAGACAAGATGGAGCATCAGATCTCCCAGCTCTTTTTTAATTCCATCCATGTCTTTCTCAAGTATAGAATCCGATAATTCATAGGTTTCTTCGATGGTGAGGTATCTCAAACTCTCCAAAGTCTGTTTCTTGTCCCAGGGACATTTGGCCCTGAGTTCGTCCATGATTTCCAGCAACCGCCCGAATGCAGCAACTCGTTCTTCCATTTTTATTTTTTTGCAAAAGTAAGTATTTCCCGGTTTTTACGTTAAAAATCTAAGCCAGTTCTATGGATTAATGAATGAGAAAATCCTTCTAACTTTGCATTAAGGAAATCCAATAATCAGCCTTGATTTGAGAACATATACAGTACATTCAGCCAGATCGGTATCCATTCTCATTTCTTTGATTATTTTACTTGTATTTCATTCCATCCGGACTCAATCACAAGAGTATGAACATAAGCTCTTTACATCAAATATGATGCTGGAAGGGCGTTTCTACTATGGATTTCTATATGCCCAGCATATCGAATTAGAAAGATTTAATAGACATTTCCCTGTTTTTGAGATCAATTTACAGCAGGAGACGTTTGGAAAACGTATTTGGGAAAGAATTTATAATTATCCTGAGATTGGAATGAGTTTTCTGTATACCGGATTGGGGAAATCTCCCGAACTGGGCTCTGCAATATCTATATTCCCATTTATTGATTTTCCACTTGCGCGAATTAAGAACTTCTCAATTAATTTCCGTTTTGGTCTGGGCTTAGCCTATCTTACAAAACGATTTGACCGTCTTACAGATTATAAGAACCTTGCGATCGGTTCTCATATCAATGCTTCAGCAAACATTATGTTCAAGGCAAGATACAAATTGAACCAAAGGTTTACATTATCGCTTGGATTCGGGCTTCAGCATTTTTCCAACGGGTCATTGAAACTGCCAAATTATGGGATAAATATTATTGCACTGAATGCAGGTGTGGCATATAGGCTTGCAAGAGAAAATAAATCTCTTGGCGATAGGTTCATACCTCCGACAGAGCCATACTCGGCAATTATCCGGCACAACATTGAATTCGATGTTGGAGCTGCTTTGGGTTGGAAAAACATGAAGGCAGTACTTGGACAAAATTTCATGGTTTACCACCTCTACGAAAACACCTTCTTCCCCGTTAAACGGAAAAGCAAATGGGGCTTCGGGCTTGATCTTTCATACGATGAATCTCTTGTCAAAATCCTGGAAAATGATGGTGTTGATGTTTCTGATAAACTTAAAATCATCCGGCCAGGCATCAATGCAGCATATATGCTGGTTCTTTCTAAACTCGATTTTATATTTAATTTCGGCTATTACCTTGGAGGGCTGTATAAAAGCGATGGCCCATTTTACGAAAAATTATCTTTTCAATATAAGTTTTCAAAATACATTTATACTAACGTTATGCTATTGGTTCACTGGGGCCGCGCTGATTATATCGGGTGGGGTTTTGGTGTCCATATTGAAAGATTTTATGGAAAAAAACTTATTAAATAGACTATCGAAACCATTTGCATTTGCGGTGATGATAATTTTTGCATTGTCGTCTTTTCTCTCATCCTGCAATAAATCAGGTGGTGATTGTTTTACAAGTTCAGGGACTATTATCCAACAAATTCGTCCCGTTACTGACTTCGACACTATTATTGCCAGAGAGAATGTTGATATTATTCTGACCCAGGATTCTGTCAACAGTATTGTCGTTGAAGCTGGTCAGAATATAATTGATGGCATCAAAACGAATATCACCGACAGACAGCTTGAGATTGACAATAACAATAAATGCAACTGGGTTCGCAGTTACAGTAAGCCATTGAATGTATATATTCATGTAAAGAACCTGAGAAAAATTTATTACTTATCTGCCGGTAATATAAGCTCAACCAACGTCCTGAATCCGCAATCTTTCATATTGGACGTCTGGGGAGGCTGTGGAAGCATAAATCTCTCACTTAACGTTATCCAGGGATTTATTTACGAACACCTGGGTACTGCAGATATTACACTCAAGGGACATGTGACTTTCAATTCTGTTGTTTCCGGGGATTATGGATTACTTCAGCTTAAAGACCTGACAACGGATTATACTTACGTTGCAAATAGTGGGTCTAATGATTGTTATGTAAGCTGCAGAAAATACCTGGATGCCACCATCCGTTCAATTGGAAATATATACTATACGGGCAATCCCGACTCTGTCCATGCTCATATTTATGGATCAGGTGAGGTTATTCCTTTTTGATCAATAGGCTCTGGCAAATATAACACGCTGATGAGAGGGCCTCCCGGTATAAATACATTTTCCTTCTTCCCTTGGATTATTTAAAGGAATGACCCTTATAGTAGCTTTTGTTTCTTCTTTAATCTTTTCTTCAGTCTCAGAAGTACCGTCCCAATGTGCATAAATAAATCCTCCGGTTGTGTCCAGTACACGTTTAAATTCTTCCCAGGTGTCAACCCTGAAGGAGTTTGCTTCTCTCATACTGAGAGCTTTATCATAGAGATTCTTTTGGATCTGGTCAAGCAGATGGATGATCTTGTTTTCGATATCTGTCAATTGAAAGACTTCTTTTTCTAATGTATCCCGACGTGCAACCTCAACTGTTCCCTGCTCAATATCTCTGGGTCCTATGGTAATTCTTACCGGTACTCCCTTAAACTCATATTCTGAAAATTTCCATCCGGGTTTATGTGTATCTCTGTCATCATATTTAACTGATATCCCTTTTGCTTCCAAAGCGTTTTTTAACTGAATTACCTTTTCAGAAATCATGTCGAGCTGTTCACTTGTTTTAAAAACGGGAACAATAACTACCTGGATTGGAGCTAATTTTGGAGGAAGCACGAGTCCGTTATCGTCTGAATGTGACATAATCAGTGCCCCCATGAGTCTGGTGGAAACTCCCCAAGACGTAGCCCAAACATACTCAAGTTGATTTTCATGGTTAAGGAATTTCACATCAAAGGCTTTGGCAAAATTTTCACCCAGAAAGTGAGATGTTCCTGCCTGCAATGCCTTACCATCCTGCATAAGTGCTTCGATTGCGTATGTCTCAACAGCACCTGCAAAGCGCTCAGCAGAGCTTTTTGTGCCTTTGATAACAGGTACAGCCATCCAATTCTCGGCGAAATTTGCATAGACATTTAACATTGTCTCCGCTTCCTTTATGGCTTCTTCACGAGTCGCATGAGCTGTATGCCCTTCCTGCCAGAGAAATTCAGTGGTTCTCAGAAATAATCTGGTGCGCATCTCCCACCTGACAACATTGGCCCACTGATTGATGAGGACTGGGAGATCACGATATGATTTGATCCAATTGCGGTATGTATCCCAGATGATTGTTTCCGAAGTCGGACGAACGATTAATTCTTCATCTAGCTTGGCATCCTCATCAACAATTACCCCTTTTCCATCCGGAGAAGCTTTCAGGCGGTAATGTGTTACAACTGCACATTCTTTTGCAAAGCCTTCAACATGGCTTGCCTCACGACTAAAGAATGACTTCGGAATAAAAATCGGGAAATAAGCATTACTATGTCCGGTATCCTTGAACATTTTATCCAGGGCAGCCTGAATTTTCTCCCAGATAGCATAGCCATAAGGCTTGATCACCATGCATCCACGAACTGCAGAATTTTCAGCCAGGTCGGCTTTAATTACAAGGTCGTTGTACCATTGTGAATAATTTTCATTTCTGGTTGGAAAATTTTTTGCCATTTTATGAGTATGGTATAATATTTGCTAAGTAATAGGGTTGAATTAGATGTCACAAAAGTAATAAAATTATCATGATCCTAAGGAACCTCAAAACATTCCAAATTTTAAAAGGAGAAAAGTCTATGAAAAAGTTAATGATCTTCAGCCTGCTTATCGTAACAATCTTTAGCGGTTGTAAAACCCAACAGAAGGCAACCGGTTATACATATGATGATGTATATTCCAATCAATCCAATTCATCAAAAGATGCATCAAAGTCAAAGATAAAAAGCAATGACCTTGCAGCTTCCACTCAGGTTGTAGTTGCTGATAGTTCAGCAAAAAAAGCCAAGGTGGCTTCCTCTGTAGATTATAGTAGTAATTCCTATGCCACAAAGATTAAAATGAGTAACGGAAACAATGCCGGCCAAAATTATACCACTTCTTCTGACTCAACGACTTCTTCCGGTGGATCTTCTCCAAATGTTAACCTTTATTTGGGAGATAGCTGGGGCTCTCCTTTCTGGAGCCCTTATTATTCATTTGGATTGGGGTTTGGATGGGGTGATTTTGGTTTTGGCTGGGGTTATCCTTATTACTATAGCCCATACTCTTTTTACTGGGATTATCCTTACTGGGGATATTCGAACTGGGGTTATCCTTACTGGGGAGGTGGGTGGCATCACCACCATTATTGGGATTGGAATAATGGAAATTTCTATGGACAGAGAACGTTTGCTTCGCCGAATGTAGGAAGAAATCAACGTACTGCATCCAATTTTAATGCCACGGCATTATCACCTGCAAAGAATACAAGAACAATTAATCCTAGGAATGTCAGCAATTCTGTTGACCAGACACGCTCCGGAAGGTCAGTTATTACTCCTGTTCCACCTGATAAACAAAGATATAGCTACAGCCGTAATACTGCTCAGGACAATGCCAGGATTAGAACTACCCAGATTAATAATTCAGGCTCGACCCGTACCTATGTTCAACGCCGGGAACCTACTCCAAGGTACTCAAGACCTGTTGCTCAGGAACAGATGACCCGTTCTAATACTCAAGCCTACTCATCGCCTGCTTACAGACAGCCAAAATCAAGTCAGGAATACATTAATCCACGTCCACAACAGAGTCGTACTACAACTGCTAATGAAAATTCCAACAGGAATACCAGCTACAGTAACCAAGGGGCTTATAGCCGGAGATATTCTTCCCCCTCAAATAATGGAGGCAACTCAAGAGTCTATTCAAACCCTGCAGGAAATAGCCGCTTTTATAGCACGCCATCGAGGTCTTATTCTTCACCAATGCATTCCTCACCATCGCGCTCATTCGGCTCCGGTTACTCTGCCCCTTCGCGTTCATACTCTGCCCCGTCACATTCAGGGGGTGGCAGAAGTAGTGGCGGTGGAGGCCACAGATAGTAAAAAATGGAATTAGTCTTTAGTTAATAAGAGAGTATATCATTACAGAAACTAAAACTTAAAAATTCTATGAAACGATTATTGATTATTATGTTACTTATTAATTCTGTAACAAACTTATTTTCTCGGACTTCACAGGATGCTTTGCGATATTCCCAGATTTTTAATAACGGAACAGCGCGATCTCAGGGACTAGGCGGAGCTATGGGTGCAGTTGGCGGAGATTTTTCCTGCACCACAACCAACCCAGCCGGCCTTGGATTATATTCAAGTTCAGAATTCACATTCAGCCCTGCCTTACAAATAGAGCATTCTAATTCCAGCTTTAACTCGGAAACTAATACTGATAATAAAGTAAATGTGGGAATGGGAAACCTTGGTCTTGTTTTTCATTTAGGAGGTAGTGATAATTCCAATTCAGGTTTTAAAGGATTCAACATCGCTTTCGGGATGAATCGTGAGAGTGATTTCAACAACAAAGTATATATGGAAGGTGTAAACAATAAGAATTCACTCCTGACAGGTTATGTTAATACTTTGAACAACACTTCCGGTGGTATCACTCCACAAATGATCAATG
>JBEKQA010000008.1:0-34495 GCA_049520195.1 Bacteroidales bacterium | reverse complement strand
ATGTCAGCATGGTTTCTTCTCTGCAAGCTATTCTTCTTCGTTATTTTAATCCGATAGGAGCTCATGAATCAGCCCTGATAGGCGAACTTCCAATAGGGGTGCCCAGCAACCTGATGCCTTATATAACACAAACAGCAATCGGTAAGCGAGAATTTCTAAGGGTTTTTGGAGAGGATTATGAAACTCCCGATGGAACGGCAATCCGGGATTATATCCATGTCGTTGACTTGGCCAAGGCACATGTTATTGCAATTGAGCGTATGTTGGCAGGAAAAAACAAACAAAAGGTCGAAGTTTTTAACCTGGGAACAGGTACTGGCTATTCAGTTCTGGATGTTATAAAGTCATTTGAACGCGCAACAAACATCAAACTTAATTACAAATTCCAGGAGCGAAGGCCTGGTGATGTCCAGGAGGTATGGGCGGATACAGAATTCGCAAACCGTGAATTGGGATGGAAGGCCTTAAAGGGTCTCGATGAGATGACTTTATCGGCCTGGAACTGGGAACGAAGACTGGCAGGAAAGTTCAACGACTTATAATGTTGATAATTTATTGAGGGAAAGATTATATGAAGACTATTTTAATAACAGGCGGTGCAGGATTTATCGGCTCACATGTTGTAAGAAGATTTATTAAGAGATATCCGCAATATAAGATCATCAATCTTGACAAACTGACTTATGCCGGAAATCTTGAGAACCTGAAGGATATTGAGAATGAGCCGAATTATGAATTTGTAAAAGCGGATATCGTCGATTCTAAAAGAATAAACTTGATCTTTCAGAAATATCCCATAACCGGAGTAATCCATCTGGCCGCAGAATCACATGTTGACCGTTCAATAAGCAATCCGATGGAATTCATCTATACGAATATCGTTGGTACTGTCAACCTACTGAATGCTGCTCGTCTTTCCTGGAAAGATAATCTTGAAGGGAAACGGTTTTATCATATTTCAACAGATGAAGTTTATGGATCACTTGGAGAAACAGGGCATTTTCTCGAAACTACTCCGTACGACCCAAGGAGTCCATATTCAGCTTCCAAAGCCAGTTCAGATCACCTGGTCCGAGCTTATTTTCATACTTACAATTTACCGGTTGTGATCTCGAACTGTTCAAATAATTATGGTTCATTCCAGTTTCCGGAAAAGTTGATTCCACTGTCTATCAACAATATAAAAAATACTAGGCCCATTCCAATTTATGGAAAGGGAGAAAATATTAGGGATTGGCTTTTTGTTGAAGATCATGCAAATGCCATTGATCTGATATTCCACCAGGGAAAATCAGGAGAGACTTATAATATTGGGGGTAATAACGAATGGACCAATATAAGTCTTATTCATGAATTATGTAGGATCATGGATCGTAAGTTGAACCGACCTGCAGGAGCATCTGCGAAATTGATAACTTTCGTAAAAGACCGTGCTGGTCATGATTTACGATATGCCATTGATTCTTCAAAGCTCCAACGGGAACTGGGATGGAAACCGTCCCTGAATTTTGTAGATGGCTTGGAAAAAACCGTGGGATGGTACCTTGAAAATGAAGATTGGATGAACAATATTACATCGGGCGATTACCAAAAGTACTATGAGAATCAGTACGTAAAAAGGTAAGGATTAGGCCCCTTCAACGGTTATATTTTGTCCTATCTTAGCAATTAATCCCTGTAAAACATTACCAGGACCTATTTCCGTAAAAAGAGTTGCGCCATCACTGATCATATTACGAGTAAGTTGTGTCCAGAGAACTGGTGCAGTTAATTGAGCGACAAGATTCTCTTTGATCTTTTCCGGATTCGTAACGCATTGGGCTGTCGCATTTTGATAGATAGGGCAAATCGGATTATTGAAAACAGTTGAATAAATAGCTTCTGCCAATTCAAGGCGAGCGGGTTCCATTAATGGTGAATGAAAAGCGCCCCCAACTTTCAGTGGCAATGCCCTGCGCGCTCCGGCAGCTTTTAATTTCTCACAGGCAATTTCAATGCCTTTGATGCTTCCTGAAATAACTAACTGTCCCGGACTGTTGTAGTTTGCAGGTACGACCACTTCCCCGATGGATTTGCAAATCTCTTCAACTTTTGAATCATCAAGGCCAAGAATAGCAGCCATGGTTGAAGGCTCCTTTTCACAGGCTTTTTGCATAGTCTGTGCACGCTTAAATACAAGTAAAAGCCCATCTTCAAATGATAATGCTTTGCTTGCTACCAAAGCGGAGAATTCACCCAGGGAATGTCCGGCAACCATATCAGGTTTAAACTCTTCTCCCAAAGTAGCTGCCAGAATGACAGAATGAAGAAATATAGCAGGCTGAGTGACTCTAGTTTGTCTAAGGTCTTCATCGGTACCTGCAAACATTAGGTCCGTAATCCTGAACCCAAGAATATCGTTTGCTTTCTCAAACATTTCCTTGGCAATTACAGATGTCTCATAAAGATTTTTGCCCATACCCACAAATTGCGCCCCTTGTCCCGGGAATACATATGCATGCTTCATAGAAGTATTCATTAGATTTGGATGGTTTGCATTGAATATCAGGTAACCGTATTATTTTCTGTTACCTAAAAACCGTAATAGAAAAAGAAATAGGTTGATAAAATCAAGATATAATGTCAGGGCTCCCATTATACTCAACTTTCTGATATTAACGTTCTGAGAATCAACACCAATTCCGGCACCGATCCTTTTTAGTCTTTGCACATCATATGCTGTTAGGCCTGTAAATATCAAAACTCCCACTACACTAATAATGTATTCCATAGTGCTACTGTGCATGAACATGTTGATGACCATAGCTATAATTATTCCAAACAATGCCATCATAAGGATCGATCCGAATTTAGTCAAATCGGTTTTGGTGGTATAACCGAGAACTGCCATTACTCCAAACATTGCTGAAGTAACAATAAACGTTTTGAAAACAGAAGCACCGGTGTAGACCAATAATATAAAACTTAGGCTCATTCCCATCAAAATTGAAAATGCAATAAACAACAAAGTCATTATGGATGGCGAAAGTTTTTGAAACCCCAATGACATGAGGAGAATAAATCCCAATGGTGCAAGAGTTACAACCCAGCCTAAAAAAGATAACCCTGTATACATTCCATTGTGAATATTCATCAGACTCCCGATCAGTTCGGGGGATGATGCAAACCAGTATGCAGTAACTGCAGTAACAGCCAGTGCCAGTGTCATCCATAAAAACACATTTGCCATAAAGGTCCTTGCTACAGGTAATGCCTGTGCTGATTTGTATTCTTGTTCAATTATATTGAACCCTCTTGAATTCTCAAACATTTTTGTATGATTTAGTAATACATTAATGATCAATGTAATTTTGTTCCAATTAAATGGAGGAACTCTGCACGGGTTTTTTCCCGTTCGAAAGCTCCAACAAAATCAGATGTCGTTGTGACAGAATTTTGCTTTTGAACTCCACGCATAGACATACACAAATGTTGTGCCTCAATTACAACTGCCACTCCAAGAGGTTTCAGTGTGTTATTGATAGCATCCTTGATCTGTGAAGTCAGGCGTTCCTGAACCTGGAGACGGCGAGCATATATTTCTACAACCCTTGCCAGCTTGCTCAATCCGGTAATGTATTTGTCTGGAATATAGGCTACATGAGCTTTCCCGATGAAAGGGATCATGTGATGCTCACAAAGTGAATAAATTTCAATGTCCTTAACGATGACCATTTCCCTGTAATCCTCCCGAAATTTGGCAGATGACAATATTTCCACCGGATCAAGATCATAACCCTGGGTGAGGAATTGTATTGCTTTTGCAACGCGCAGAGGGGTTTTCTGTAATCCTTCACGATCAGGATTTTCACCAATCAAGCGTAAAATTTCCTTATAGTGGAAACTGAGCTGCTCTAACTTTGCAGCATCAAATTCTTCAATTTTCTCGTAGTTCATATTCTTGTCATTCATTCTATGCAGGGTTTCCTGAACAAGTAAACGGCTTACTTTCCAAAATATTCTGCCATATTATTCTCAGTTTCTTCGACTTTCACACAGTGCAGGGTGGCTCCCAATACTTCAACATCATCTTTAAGTTCCTGCCAGATTGAAATTGCCAGATTCTCTGTAGAGGCAAGTTTATCTTTCATAAAGGGTACCTCCAGATTGATATTTTTATGATCAAGATAATAAATAACCCTTTCGTTAATAATCCGGCTTAATTCTTTCAGATCAACAACGAATCCTGTTTCATTTTTTACCTCCCCTTTCACTGTAACATGCAATAAATAATTATGCCCATGCCAGTTAGGATTGGAGCATTTTCCAAAAACCTTCAGGTTTTGTTCATCAGAATATTCCGGTCTGAACAACCGATGAGCTGCATTAAACCTTTCTTTCCGTGTGATATAGACTATGTTCATAATAATCAGAGTGCAAAGGTAATAATATTTTGACTTGTATTTTTTGTGACATAGTTACAACTCCTGAATGAAATAAAGTCAGAATAATGATGTTATTAATAATTACCTGAATCTTTCATTCCTGATGGGCAATCGTTTCTTTAAAGTCATCATTTATTCTATTGTGATTTTTACCAGTGCGGGTGCATCAGCTCTGAATCCGCCAGATACCTCTTCGATATATAAAAAAGACACCTGTTGCCCACAGGAAGATCTTATTGATTTGTTTTTTAAAGGTAATAATCCATTCAGGACAAAGAAGCCCCATCGTTTCAGGGCTTTTGGCGTTCCGATTATTGCATTCGATCCGGCGACAAGTTTGCAAGTAGGGGTCGGTGGTTCTTTTTCCCTTCAACTGGGTAATCCGGCTGACACAAAGATCTCAGCGGGAATGACTTCGGTACTTTTCACGCTTGATCACCAGTTCTTTGTTCAATACAAAAGCAATGTCTTTTTTCCGCATAATAAATGGCTTCTTCAAAGTGACTGGCGTTATTATTTATTCAACTTGCCGACTTATTCTCTTGGAACTCAGGATCAAACTGAAATTCCTTCTGTCCCGGGGTTTAAGACAGTTATTGTCGATCCTGCTCTAAATGGTACTTATGCAATGGACTATGACTGGTTGAGATTCCATAATGTTCTTTCTCATAAAGTCACAAAGAATATCTATTGCGGTATCGGATATCAATTTGATTATCATTTCGATATCCACGATTACGGTCTTCATATAAAAAATGATACCTTGTTCAATACCCCAAATTATTCTTACAGTGTGCTTCATGGGTATAACCCTGATCATTATATAACCTCAGGATTGAGCGTCAATTATGTTTTTGATAATCGTGATGATATGGTGAACGCTTATCATGGGGTTTATATTAATGTCAATTATCAGGATAACTTTACCTGGCTGGGCAGCAGCAGAAATGGATCTGAATTGTGGACAGAATTCAGAACCTATATTCCCCTTTCAAAGCGTTGCCCGAGGCATTTACTGGCTTTTTGGTATTATGGTTCATTCGTTACAAGTGGCAGTATTCCCTACATGGACCTGATGAGTATCAGTTATGATCAGATGAACTCTTCCGGTCGTGGGTACGCTCAAGGAATGTATCGCGGAGAAGATTTTGTATATGGTGAAATGGAATATCGATTCCCGATTTCGCAACACACTCATATTCTTGGAGGAGTTCTCTTTACAAATGTTTGTACTGTTTCAAACCGGGATATGAATGTTCCTTTATTCGGTTTTTTTCAGCCAGCTGCCGGTGCTGGAATCCGGATAATGGCAGGTAAAAATGATCGCACAAACATTGCCATTGATTTTGGCATCGGTCACAAGTCAAATGGATTGTATTTACAAACCCAAGAGGTTTTTTAAAAGTCCGGATCCGATAGATTAATCCTTGGACAAATCTATTGTGTTCTTCTTGCTCTCAATGATCTGGCGATTTAAAATAAGAGACAAGGTTAACAACCTCGAAAATCATAAAACATAGATAAAGGACAAAGAAAGATAGTGCAAATGCTGCAGCATCTTCTTTGTTATTTAATAGATAAAGAAATATTACACCGATAAAGACAAACAATTTAACCACAGTAACCAGAAGATATGAATTAATGAACCGAATAAATTTTGATTTAGCTGAACGGAGTATAAAATAATAACCAATAAGGGTCACTGCTATGAAAAACAAAAAGAGCCAGGGAAGAGTAGGCGTTATATAATGCGAAGGTATGAGGAAAGTGATGCCTTTGGCTAAAAGCCCAAGAATAATTGAAAATATCAGTATACGGCGAAGAAAAATCAGATACTCGGATGATTTATTCCATTCCATATTATAAACTATTTATTTGAAATTGGCAGACGTTTACTGAACCCACGGTTAGAAGATCACTTATTATTTTTAAGAAAATTACGAGCTACCGAATAAATGGCAATGATTACTGAGATAAGAGAAAGGATTATGACCAGAATGGGGCCCGTTCCAAGCCATTGATCAAGTTTATAGCCACCGAAGACCCCAATCAGAATAATGACAAGCATCTGGAATCCCATGCCAGAATATCGTGCATAGGAATTAAGCTGTCGTTTCTTTTTGTCGATATTCATCTTGTTTCCCTGGTGAAGGAAGATTGACTTTAGTTCCAGAACCTTCCATTATACAATTACCAGAAAATTTGGCACCGGGTTCAATCGAAAGTTTATTGGTTGTCATATCTCCAGTATACCTTGCTGTTTCTTTCAATGTCAGAAGTTCAGCAACTTTCACAGTTGCTTTCACTTCTCCCGAGAAATCAGCATTCTGGCAGATGATCTCACCTTCAATATTACCAGTTGGACCAACCACGACCTTCCCCTTGCAATTGATTGTTCCAATGAAACAACCATCAAGCCGGAAATCACCGTTGACCTTGATTTCTCCTTTTACCACAGTTCCTGCACTTAACAGGTTTATGGAAGGAACATCTTCTTCTTTATTTTTTACCATAGATTACTGAATTTTCGACTGAAAACAAATTTATAAACAATCCAAAGGTAAATGAAAAAACCTAACATTCAAGAAAATATTAACCAAAAAACAAAGAAAAAACAATAGAGAATAAAAAAAAGATTACTTTTTTACAGTATAATATTTATCGAAAAACCGTAAATATTGTTTGATGTCTTTATTTTTATAAAAGATTGGGTAGTTATCAGCGGATATTACAAAATAGTAATAAGCTCCTGAGTTTTCAAGTTTTGCGAAGATATAAGGATTATTCTGGATATTCAGGTAATAATCCAAGGCTCTTTGATCATTGTAGAAATTGTTCACTGTAATCATCTCCTGCGAGCCATTGAGTATCAAACTGTTTACCTGCAGGTTTTCGAGACTAAATGATTTAATATTAAAATCGGCAATTCTAATTTTCAAAGCATTGAAATCGACTTTATTGTTATCAGCTATTAAAATAAAGAAATGGATTGAGTTGGGATTAAAAGTATAAAGTTTTGTGATTACTTCTGGTAATGCAGAGGTAGTATCACTAAGGATAGGTTGTCCTTGAGAATTACGCTGATCTTTCAAGTAATCGAGAACTTTTTGTGCCAATGGACGAATCGGGCTTTTAGGATATTTGGTAACAATTCTTTGCATTCCTGCGGCTAATGAATCGACAATTTCTATTTTTCCTATGGATAATGCTTTAAGATATTCAAACCGGGGAATCAATGCAGTATCACCCGGATATTTTACCATTGCAATTTCAGCATTGTTTATAACCATGTAATATTGCTGATTTATAAATGCTTTGTAAGTGTCTTCATAAAGGTTGTTGACTTCTTTTCTTTTTGATTGAAACTCTTTATAATAGTTTGGATTCACTAAAAGCTTAGCAAAATCAGTTTCAGGGTATCTGGTCAGAATAACATTTTTAAAAGTGTCACTTTTGGGTTGATTATCCAGTGCTTTGTAGAGCGTATAAAGCTCATAATCAGAAGCAACGGCATATTTATTGTTGGGGAACCTGATATTCAGAGTTTGAAAGGCATTTATTGCGTGTTCAAAATCATTCAAGCCTTCAACATATATAAATCCCAGATTGTAATATGCCTGGATCATTGTATCCTTGGAGACCTTCATTTTAGCAGCGGTCAAAGGAATATCGGGCAGATAATATGCTCTATCTTTTGGATTGTTTGATTTAGGCAGAACTTTATTTCCCTTGGTTGTATCTGTTCCAAGAGATGTCTGAGAAGTGGTATCTTCCTGGGTTTCCGGTATTTCAACCGTTTCTATTTTATTTGAGAGAAACCAGTTGTCATCCAGTTTCCGGTGTCCCCATTTCTGAATAAAAGTATTGAAACCACTAGAAGTAGCGGATGGATTATAAAAATACCAAGCCCCATTTGACGTACCGACAGCGAAACTTCCTGATTGACTTTTCGACTGCCCAAATAATGCCAAATTTTCCTGCCTTTCCTGTTCTTCTTTTTGTTTCTTCATTTCTTCTGCAATCAATTTGGCTATAATACCGTCGATGACTACATTACGCTGATTTTCAGTCATACCAGCAAGTCGTTGCAGACTATCCTGTCGGTCTATTAGCTGCAAATAGTTTACAAGATCAGTCAATGTGGCAGTTTTTTTGCTGATCTCCTTGTAATTTGGAAATTCTTTAGGCAAAAATTGCATAGTGCTATCATAGTAAGCCTGGGACAGCCTATAGTTCTTATGTGAAAAAAGGATATCAGCAAGTTCAAGGGCTGAAATAGATTTCTGGTAATTATTCAGTTTACTCATAGCAACTGATTTTGCAAGATAACCAACTGCGGCAGAAGTATCTGTATTTTTTAAGGCAACACTGGCAAGGGCGTAATAGATCTGATCGCGGAAATCCTTGTACTTGTTATCCTTGAGCATCTTTTTAAGCTTCTTGTTAATATAATTACTATTGCCAGAGTTTGAAACATAGCACACGGCAAGATTGATTTTTGCATTAAACTCCATTTCAAAAGAAGCGTTCCTTTTAATCACCATTTGGTAGTACTTAGAAGCTTCATCAAATTGGCCGGTATTTTGATATATCTGTCCAAGAATGAACAAACAACGGGTTTTCATTGATCGTGTGGGTCCAAGTTCTATGGCACGATTCAGGAATTCAATGGCTGGCGGGTAGTTTTTTTGCAGGATATAGAAATTTGCATTGCAGAGAGAAAGCATCTCTTCGTTTGATTCTGGTGCTTTTCCTTGCCGAATCATATTCTGAACCATATCCAGCATTGGTTCAGCTCTATTGTAATCACCAAGTTCCATACTTGACAATGCCTGCCAGAGCATGGCTTTATATTTAACAGGATTATCATTATATGTCTTGATTACAAATTCAAAAGTCCGGCGTGCCATCGGGTAATCCTGCTTATAGAAATAGGACTTTCCAATGAGCATATAAGCCTCACGGATCCAAGGGTTGAACTCCTTATTATTAAAAAACATTGAATGCTTCTGGATGGTCTTGGTGGCCTTTTTTATACCGATTTCGGAAAACTGACTCATCTTGGAAATACTTGTTTTATCACCCGTATAATAGACCGGAAGAACCAGGGCATAATTGTCCTTTGCAGCGGCTTCAAAATCCTTTAACCCCTGCCGTAAGTTATCCATCCCGTTCCAGTAAACATTATAATGAGCCGTCAGATTATGATAAACCCTTCGCGTAAATGTATTTTTCTTAGTTGAACAGGATGAAAAAAAGACAATTAACGCAAAAATGGAAAAAAGTGTGAAGGAGATGTATGTTCTGAATTTACTCAAATATGCTGCTTTTTAGTAGTATATTAACTGAATTTTTACAAAAATATTTCAATTTTTTGAATTTACCGGAGTTTGCCACAAAATTAATGGATCAATATTTAATACCAAACCAGAATGATGTGAATCGACAAAAGCTGTTAATATTAGTATTATTGCAGGTATCAGCAATCAAGGGTTTTACATTCCTTTTTTGATCCTGTATAATTTAAGAGTAAATTAAACGTTTTTCTTTTTCTTCCCCACGTGTGCAATTTTTTACGAAATTTGCAGACCCTCAACAAAATGAAGCATCCAAGAATGGCTGTTGATAAAAAGGATAAAAGTAAAGGTTCGTTATTAAGTAAGCTCAGAAATAAGTACCGGCTTGTTATAATGAATGATGAAACGTTGGAAGAGCGCTTAACATTCAGGCTTTCAAGGCTTAATGTATTTGTTGTTCTCGGTACGCTTACCATTGTCCTGATCATTCTGACTTCAATCCTTATAGCTTTTACGCCATTACGTGAATATATTCCGGGATACACCAATGTCGGATTGCAGAAAAAACTCTATGAACTACAGATTAAAACGGATTCCATTGAAAAGGGATTGGAAAAGAAAGACCGCTTTATTCAGAATATGAAGGATGTCATGAATGGGAAGGATCTTTCAACAGATGTTCCCATAACTAAAGATTCTTTTCATAATAAATATAACAACATCAAACTAAAAAAATCCCCAGAAGACTCTTTGCTAAGGACCGAGGTGGAGAATCAGGGGAAATACAATTTATACAAGTTTGAAAACACTGAAAATATCAAGAAGAAAAATCAATCAATAGGGAATGTTCTTTTTTTTGTGCCATTGAAAGGTGTGATAACCAATGGGTTTAATACTTTACAAGACCATTATGGTATCGATATCGTTGCAAAGGAAAATGAAGCGATAAAGAGTGTTCTTGATGGAACAGTAATCTTTAGCAACTGGACCCTTGAAACAGGCTATACTATTGCAATTCAGCACCAGGCGAATATCATTTCCGTTTACAAGCACAATTCTGCCTTGCTAAAGAAAGAAGGGGATTTTGTTAAAGCGGGCGATCCTATCGCTATTATTGGGCAAACCGGGGAGCTCACGACTGGGCCGCATCTTCATTTTGAACTATGGAGTGATGGTACTGCGGTAGATCCAAAAGACTATATAAATTTTTAAGAAGCAGTAACAGGGTGAAGAGGAATATTGTAATTTTAGGATCCACCGGATCGATTGGTACGCAAGCCCTGGATGTAATCCGACAAAACAGTGACATTTTTTCTGTCGAAGTGCTTTCCTGTCAATCGAATGCTGACCTCCTTATTCGGCAAGCGATCGAATTTCTTCCTAATGCCGTTGTGATTGGGAATGAAAAATTCTATCACAAAGTCAAAGATGCACTTCGAGTTTATCCTGTAAAGGTTTTTGCCGGTGAAGATTCACTTTCACAGATCGTGGAAATCGAGGAAATCGACTTGGTTCTTAATGCGCTTGTAGGATATTCCGGATTGAAACCTACACTGAACGCAATAAAGGCAGGGAAAACTGTTGCACTGGCAAATAAGGAGACTCTTGTTGTAGCTGGAGAGCTGGTAATGAAACTTGCTGAAGAATCGAATGTTCTACTCCTGCCGGTAGATTCAGAACATTCGGCTATTTTCCAATGTCTCGTAGGAGAGAGCAGGAAAAATGTTGAAAAAATAATCCTGACAGCTTCAGGAGGGCCATTCAGGGGGAAAAAACATGACCACTTGCTAAATGTGACCAAGGAAGCTGCCTTAAATCATCCGAACTGGAAAATGGGGAATAAGGTCACTATTGACTCTGCTTCATTGATGAATAAAGGGTTAGAAGTGATTGAGGCCAAGTGGCTTTTCGATCTTATCCCGAGTCAGATAGAAGTAATTGTCCATCCTCAATCGGTGATTCATTCCATTGTACAGTTTGTGGACTGTTCGATGAAAGCTCAATTAGGACCTCCGGACATGAGAAGCCCCATCCTTTATGCCTTTTCATATCCCATCAGGGTTTTGACGGATTTCCCACGATTTGATTTTACGAAATGTTCCCAATTCACTTTTGAGCAACCAGACCGTGATCTTTTCAGAAACCTGGGATTAGCTTTTGAAGCACTGGAAAAAGGCGGGAATATGCCCTGTATACTCAATGCTGCCAATGAAATTGCCGTGCAAGCCTTTCTTGAAGACCGTATTTCATTTTTAGGAATGCCACGATTAATTGAAAGATGTTTGCATTCAGTTTCTTTTATTCAGAAACCCACTTATGAAGATTATGTGAAAACCAATGAAGAAGCAAGAAGTAAAGCTCTCGAATACCTTCTATTGGATGCTGAACCTTAATAGTATTAATAATTAATTAACTGCTGAATGGTAATTCTTATTAAAGTTGTACAGTTACTGCTGAGCTTGTCCATTCTGGTGTTATTCCATGAGTTTGGGCATTATATTTCCGCACGGATATTTAAAACGCGTGTTGAAAAGTTCTATCTATTCTTTGACCCTTGGTTTTCTCTTTTTAAATTCAAAAAAGGGGAGACTGAATATGGTATTGGGTGGGTGCCTCTGGGAGGTTATTGTAAGATTTCGGGTATGATCGATGAATCGATGGACAAGGAACAGATGAAACAACCTCCTCAGCCCTGGGAATTCAGATCAAAACCTGCGTGGCAGAGGCTGATCATCATGCTTGGTGGTGTGACGGTCAATATTTTACTTGCGATTTGTATCTATATCGGGATTCTTTCTTTATGGGGAGAACAGTACTTGCCTACATCGGAAGTCAAATATGGAATAGAAGTAAATGCTTTGGGATCTCAACTAGGACTGCGGAATGGTGACCATATTCTTTCTATTGACAATAAGAAGGTGGAAGAATTTTCGGCTATACCTAAACAAATTGTTCTTGATCAAGCAAAGACAATACAGATCATACGTAATGACAAAGAGATGAATATCCAGGTTCCTCCAGGATTTATCTCCAAGCTAATACAATCAAAATCAGTGGATTTTATTACTTTCCGTTTCCCTTTCGAAGCCCAGAAATTCGTTTTAGGATCAGCAGCCGAGAAAGCGGGAATGAAAATCAATGACAAGATCATAGGGATTAATGATTCATTATTTCCCTATTTCGGAGAATTCAGGGAAGCTCTCCAAAGGTATAAAAATCAAAAGGTTAACATTCTTGTTGTCAGGTCGGGTGATACTCTTAAATTACCACTTACGGTGCCTATTGAAGGAAAGATCGGTGTTTATCCTAAGGATTTATCGACTTTCTTTAAACTGAAGGAAAAATCATACAATATTATTACTGCAGTCCCCACTGCCTTTACGATGACGTTTGAAAAAACGGGAGATTACCTCAAATCACTTAAATTATTGTTCAAACAAGAAAAGGCATACGAATCGGTGGGGGGATTCATCTCTATAGGAAGTCTATTCCCGGATGTGTGGGATTGGTTTACTTTCTGGACCTTTACTGCTTTTCTATCCATAATGTTAGCTGTTGTGAATGTGTTACCTATTCCTGCGCTGGATGGAGGGCATGTAATGTTCTTACTTTATGAGATCATTTTCCGGCGAAAGCCGAGTGATAAATTCATGGAATATGCGCAGATAACAGGAATGATCATTCTTTTTGGGATCCTGATCTTTGCCAACCTGAATGATATTTTAAAACTTTTCCGGTAAATCATAACAAGGAAAGATAAGAGGGAATGGAAAGGTGCTTAAGGAGATTGTATAAAATAATTCAAATTATGATATATTATGATTATGTTTTTAGCGCATCTAGAGCAACAGGAAGATATGAGATGGGTATACCTAAAGCGAAGGAAGAGCGAAGGAAGAGCGAACAAAGTTTATAGAAAGTCTATAGGAAGTCTATAGAAAAGGTCAATGAAAAAACAATAAGAAGGTGATTGTTAATGTGTTAAAAATATGAAATTCAGCCAATTTCATTGAAATTACACGTAACGTCAAGAAAATCAATCAATTATTTTATCTTTTAATGACTTAAATCCTTCTCCGAAAATCTCGTTTGCATCGAGAATTGTCATAAAAGCCTTCGGATCAATTTCGTGGATAAATTCTTCAAGTTGAAAAAGCTCTCTTCTGTTTACCACAGTAAAAATGATTTTACGATCTGCCATATTGAACATACCTTTACCTTCGATATAGGTACCTCCGCGGTTTAGATCGGAAATAATTTTATCGCGGATCTCCTCATGTTTTTCTGAAATGATGAAGACACTTTTATCATAGCTAATACCGGCCATAACGATATCAATCACTTTACCTGTAATGAAGATCACAATCCAGGAATAAAGAGGTATTTTCCAGTCACGGAAAACTGCAAGTCCGAGTAGAACGATCACAGAATCAACATAAATCATCAACATCCCCAATGGCAAGCGCGTATATTTTGCAATGATCATGGCTACAATATCTGAGCCTCCTGAAGTTGCCTTTGAACGAAAAATCAATCCCACGCCAAGACCAATCATTACTCCGCCAAAGATTGATGACAACAAGGCATCCCCGTTAACAAGAGGTTTAAACCCCCAGAAATATGTAAGAACATCCGTAAAAATGGCAGTCAGGGAAAAGCCTAATACAGTTTTATACCCAAACCTGGGCCCAAGAAGTTTGATTCCAATTATAGTCAAGGGTATATCGAAACACAGAGCAACCATTCCCACAGGAGTGCCTAGCAAATAGTGCAGCATAATTGAAATTCCATAAACCCCTCCTGGGACAATCTTGTAAGGAGTAATAAACAAAACAAAACCTGAAGCAAGAATGAATGCTCCGATGATAATGAGACTGTGTGAAATGAACCATTTCTTTGTGAAAGGTTTTTCATTGGATGGGAAAAATGACATAATCAGGTCTTAATTAAACTTTTAATATAAGCACTTTTATGCAAAGATAATTTTTCCGACGGATGTCAAAGCAATAACCGGTTAACATCCGAGGCTAAAAGATGCAACTTTTTCCCAGGAAATATGTATAAATAAAATGATCATGTTCCTTATTTCCGGATTCATTTTTTTGCGGAGATTTAAAGAAATAGAAACATGATATTGTCAGAAGAAAAAATTATTGTACTTTTAACCCCCCCATTTGTGCCAACCAAATCTATAGAGATATTGATTTTTAATTTTCCAAAATATCGTTTTCTCAACCTTAACAGTGGGTTCAAGGGAATTTATATGGTCGTTTTATTCATGGCCATCTTTCCAGCTGTTAACGCACAACAAAGCAGTGCCATCACTCATTATATGTTTATGAACATGGCTTTTAATCCAGCTGTTGCAGGCAGCAATGATGGTATAAATGTTACCGGTCTCATACGCGAACAATGGATTGGTTACAAGGATGATAATGGCGGCAATACAGCACCTCAAACCTTCTTTCTTACCATTGATTCACCCATAAAATTTCTGCACGGGGGCGTTGGTGGGACGATTACAAGCGATATCCTTGGACCTTTTAATAATACCCAACTCACCTTATGTTATGCTTATCGGGCAGAGGTAGGGGAGGGTGTACTTTCAGGAGGGGCACAGGTTAATCTTGAGAATTCGAAACTGAATGTAGATAAACTTAACCCGTTAGTTCCCATCACAAACCTAGGAAAGACTGATTTTGTTGCTGATGGATCGCTGGGAATTCAATATAAAGTACCTGATAAATACTATGTAGGGCTTTCCTGCATTAATTTCATGCAGACCCAGTTGAAGCAATTGGAATACGGTAATAAGCGCGCCTATGACCTGACAGGGGGATATAATTGGGTTTTACCCGGTCTTCCGGCTTATGAACTTCAACCTTCTGCATTTATCACGACCGACCTTGCTTCCTATTCATTTAGTATCAGTGCTATATTGTTATACAATAAAAAATTCTGGGGTGGACTTGCCTATCGTTTCCAGGATGCTGCGTCATTCCTGGTAGGTTTCAACATTAAAGCCTTTAAAATCGGCTTGTCGTATGATGCTACCGTATCAAAGCAGACAAGGTATGCAGATGGGACTGTGGAGGTAATGTTGAACTATTGTTTTAAACTTCAAACAGAGAAATTTAGGAAAAGTTATAAAAATACAAGGTTCTTATAATATAAAAAGTTATTTTTGCCGGTGCAAAATCGAATTTAAAACGGCGAAGATAATAAACGCTAGTGAATTGCGTTTTAATTCATCATCTAATCGGCTAACAAATGAAAAAACTGCTCATTTATTTTGCTCTTCTCGTTTTCCTTGGTAGTTGCGGAAACTCCGGAAATGGCGAACTTACGGGAGTAAAAAACCGAAAGCGATATTATCAACCGGATCCTTATGGGATGCGATATATTCCTATGGGTAGCTTTACCATGGGTACGGGTGATGAAGATCTCCCATATGCCCAGTTAAATACCCCAAAAACTGTGACGATCCAATCTTTTTATATGGATCAGACAGAAATTACAAATAACAAATACAGACAGTTTGTTTTCTGGGTAAGGGATTCAATAGCCCGAAGATTACTTGGTGAAGTCAAGCCAGATGTTTATCTTATCTCAGAAAATAAAAAGACAGGAGAAACCTTTGATCCTCCTTTCTTAAATTGGGCTGCCAAACTGGATTGGAATTCAGAACAGCAGGATGTCCGTGATGCATTAACACAGATGTATCTTCCTGAAAGTGAACGATTTTTTAGAAGGAAGGAAATTGATACACGCAAACTTTATTTTGAATATTATTTTGTGGATTTAAAAGCCGCAGCAAGAAAAGATTACAGTCAGGGTGGTGATATTAAGGAAGGTGGATTAGCTAATCGTCCACAGGGCTTAAAAGACCGTTCAGTATATGTGAGAAAAGAGGTAATAAATGTATATCCTGACACTCTTTGTTGGATTCATGATTATGTATATTCTTTCAATGATCCACAGACTGAAAAATATTTTTGGCATCCGGCATATGACAACTATCCTGTTGTTGGTGTTACATGGAAACAAGCAAATGCATTCTGTATCTGGAGAACTCAGTTAAAGAATAGTTACATGTACGGAAAAAAAGGCGAATCTTCTGTCAGTGAGTTTCGTTTGCCAACTGAAGCTGAATGGGAGTGGGCTGCAAGGGGCGGATACGACAATAACCCCTATCCCTGGGGTGGTCCTTATACGAGAAATGATAAGGGTTGTTTCCTTGCCAACTTTAAGCCATTACGTGGAAATTATATTGATGATGGTGGTGCAACGACAGTAATCTGTGCGCATTATCCTGCCAATGATTTTGGATTATATGACATGGCAGGAAACGTTGCTGAATGGACCCGGTCAGCTTATTATCCTTCTTCTTATAATTTTACCTGGGACCTTAACCCGGATTATACGTATAATGCAAAAGATTCCGATCCTCCTGCAATGAAACGTAAAGTTGTTCGTGGAGGATCATGGAAAGATATCGCATATTACCTGCGAGTTTCTACGCGTTCATTTGAATTCCAGGATACAGCCAAGTGTTATATTGGATTCCGGACCATTCAACCCTTCTTAGGCAGACAAAAAGATGATAATCCTTCACGGGCTTCTCATGTGTACAATTAGTAGAAACAATATTAAATAGGGACATTCTAAAACTTAAACTAAATCGATTATTATTATGGGCTTAAATGCTTTAGTCAGGACGAGACAGTATCGTAACTTTATGGCCAAACTTTATGGTTTAGGCGCTTCTGTTGTTATCATTGGTGCACTCTTTAAGATCAATCATTATATGGGGGCTGATTACATGCTGATCGTTGGTCTTGGGACAGAATCATGTATCTTCTTTTTCTCTGCATTTGAGCCACCCCATGTTGATCCTGATTGGAGCTTAGTCTATCCTCAACTAGCAGGACTTGACAGTAAAGGCCCCGGGGAACCAGGAATGACAGACAGCAGCACTCAAGAATTGGATAAAATGCTTGAAAAAGCAAAAATCGGGCCAGAGCTGATAGAGAGTCTGGGCTCAGGTTTGCGTAGTCTGACAGATACCACATCTAAGCTTTCAAATGTCAGCAATGCCGTTGTAGCCAATGACCAATTTGTTGCCACCATGAAAAATGCAACCGATTCTGTTTCAGTTCTAAATGAGTCCTATAAAAAGACAGCAAAAACACTTGATCAGAATCATTCTGCTACAGAAGAGCAACTTAACAACATTCAGGCTGTTTCCAAGAATGCTTCGAACCTTTCACATGCTTATGTGCAGGCCTCTGAATCGATCAAGGATGGAATTTCGTTAAACAAGGAGTTCTCCACCAGCATTATTAATGCAACGATGTCTACCAATAAATTTGTTGAAAAATATACCGAATCTGCAGGGTTACTTTCCAAGACATCGGAAGCCCTACATGCTTCCGCAACGGAGGAGGCAAATTATAACAAGCAACTTCAGAAAATCTCCAACAACCTGTCCGCATTGAATGCTTTGTATGAACTTCATTTGCAAGGTTCAAACGAACAACTTGAATCAACAGACAAAGTCAATGAGACATTAAACAGACTTACAACACAGTTAAATGAGTCTATTGTAAAAACGGCTGAATTCAAGAATGAAGTAGAAGCTTTCTCGAAAAACATTGCTGCTCTCAACAAGGTTTACGGGAATATGCTTTCTGCTATGAACATTGGCAATCGCTAATAAGAAGGAAAGTGTTGTTAAGACCTAAGAATACTAATAATAAATAACAGATTAGATGGCTGGATATAAGGAGACCCCGAGGCAGAAGATGATCGCTATGATGTATCTCGTCCTCACGGCGTTACTCGCTTTGAATGTCTCGAAACAAATCCTAGATGCTTTCATTGTTGTGAATGAAAGTATGGAAACAACCAATGAAAATTTTTCCAGGAAACTGGAGACAACCATAAGTAACTTCAAAATTCAATATGACCTTAATCCAAATAAGGTTGGCCCCTATTGGGAAAAAGCCAAACAGGCACATGCTCTTTCGCAAAGTTTGGCAGCATATATTGACAGTGTAAAAACCACGGTTATTAAAATAACCGATCGTATCGACACCTATAAAGAAGCCAGGAATATTAATCTAAAGGATGTAAAAGCTATCGATAATTTCGACCGTACAACGAATTATTTTATTGCAGGATCTCACGACGGTTCTGCTGGTGAAGCCCGGAAACTCAAGAACAGAATTGAAGAATACAGGAAAAAGATGTATGAACTGGTCGACCCAAAATACCGGAGTGAAATCAGAATCGGTCTGGATACCAAGGGGCCATATTATGATATGGATAAGAAGAAACAGCCGTGGGAAATATACAATTTCTACCATACCATCCTGGCAGCAGATGTGACTATATTGAACAAAATAAAAGCCGAAGTTTACAATGCAGAATTTGATGTGACTAATTATTTACTTTCTTCAGTTACGGCAAAAGACTTTAAGTACGATAAAATCGATGCCAGGGTCATCCCTAAAAGCAGTTATGTATTCCTGGGTGATGAATATCAGGCAGAAATTGTGGTTGCAGCATATGATACAAAATCAAAACCTAATGTTAGATATACACTGGGGATTGATTCTTTGACAGATGCGGGTTACAGGACAGCAACACCACTGGAAGGTTCTGAGGGAATTGTCACGCTTAAGCTTGCAGGAAGTGGTGAAGGATTAAAGAAATTTGCCGGCATCATCAAGATTGTTTCTCCATTAGGAGATACTATGGTTTATCATTTTCATGATGAGTTCATTGTTGCGAAACCCGGTATTACCATTTCTCCATCGAAGATGAATGTATTTTACATAGGTGTTGACAACCCTGTAGATATTTCAGTACCAGGCGGACCTGAGAGAATCATGCCTTCGATATCTGTCGGGCAGATCAGAGCAGATGGCAAACAGTGGGTTGTATCAGGGCTTCCTAATGGCGTTAAAGAAGCAATTGTTTCTGTCAATGCTGTTTTCTCGGGGAAAACAAAATCAATGGGATCCAGCGCTTTCCGTTTAAAAAAGATTCCAATTTTTAACGCCTTAGTTGACAGGAATCCAGAAGGAGGACTTATTTCAAAATCTGATATCCCGGTGGGGTACATAGGAGCTGAAAAACCTGTAGGATTTGATTTTGATGTTACTTACAAGGTTACAGATTTTGTTTTTGTCACTGATATTGATGGAAGTATTATTGAAAGGCATGTGATTGGATATAAGATACCTGAAGACCTTCTGTCCAGGATCAAGAGAGCAAAAAAGAACAATCGTATCTGGATTGAAAACATCATGGCTATCGGACCTGGCGGGGAGCAACAATTAAAGAATATTAGTTATAAATTCAAATAAATCCATTTTAACTCATTATTTAACAAGGGAGGATTTATGAAAACGTTGTTAAAATGCCTGATCATCTTTGCGTTTGCAATGATAGCAGCCAGCACTTACTCCCAGGTACTGGATACAGGGCCAAGGGATGGAATTTATGATAAAACTGCAATTACGCAGATGCCTCCGATCCCTTATGTTCCACTTCGGGAAGCCGATGTGGTATGGTCCAGAAGAATTTGGCGGGAAGTCGACATGAAAGAAAAAATGAACCAGCCTTTTTATTATCCTGAAACTCCGCAGGGAACGTGGAAAAGTTTCATGCAGGTAGTGATGGATAATCTAAAAGAGGGCACCATAACTGCCTATCAGGATGACAAATTCATCTTGCCGATCACCTATAATGAGATCATGAAACAAGCAGAAAAACCGATTAAAAAGACCTTACTTCGTGAAGGAACTGATGTTGAATACGATACTACTTATATAGAAAATTTCGATCCAAGGTCTGTTACCAAGCTTAAATTAAAGGAACAATGGGTATTTGATCGTCAGCGTTCAGTTCTTGAAGGTCGGATCCTTGGGATTTGTCCGGTAAAAGAAAGTTATACGGATCAAGGCGAATACCGTGGTGATGAAGATATGTTCTGGATTTACTACCCTGAATGTCGCAACATTTTTGCCAAGACTGAGCAATTTAACCTTAAAAACGGAGATGCCGGACGATTATCTTACGATGATGTCTTCATGAAACGGATGTTCAGTAGTTTTATCTATAAAGAAGAAAATGTTTATGACAGGAAAATTGCTGATTATGCAACCGGAGTTGATGCTCTTCTAGAAGCTGACAGGGCAAAGACTTCTCTGTTTGAATTCGAGATGGATGCCTGGGAATACTAGTAAAATTATAGTGCCAAGGATAAAGAAAAACCCTCCTTTATATGGAGGGTTTTTTTATTCTCATTACTTTAAAATCAATAACTTTGCTTTGGACCAATGGATAGAATTACGATGGGCTCTTTTCTTGAAACTCCTATTGAGTATCTGAAAGGTGTGGGTCCTACCCGCGCGGAGATCCTCAAAAAAGAGTTACAGATTTTTACTTTTGGAGAATTACTGTCTTTCTTTCCATTCCGGTATATTGATCGCAGCAAAATATTAAGGGTTGCCGATGTGAAGGATGATAGTTCCTATGTGCAGATTAAAGGGAAAATCACGGATGCGGAAATAATTGGCAGTCAGCGGGCAAAAAGATTAGTTGCAACGCTGACAGATGATTCCGGCGATATGGAACTGGTTTGGTTTCAGGGTATCAAATGGATTGTAGATAAAGTAAAGCCCGGAACTGAATTTATTATATTCGGGAAACCCTCCTGGTTTAATGGCCATCTTACAATTGCACATCCTGAACTTGAACTCCCCACTGATCAGGTTCCTACCATCAGCGATACATTCAGACCATTATATAGTTCGACTGAGAAACTGAAATCGAAAGGCCTGGATAGCAGAGGTATTTCCAAATTAATGAAGACACTTATCCAAAGCGACCGGTTTTATATTCCGGAAAATCTTAACAAGGAAATACTTACAGGTCTGAAATTAATAAATCGTCAGGAAGCATTCCTTCATATCCATTTTCCTGAAAGTCATGAAATGCTGCAAAAAGCACAACTCAGACTTAAATTTGAAGAATTGTTCTTTATACAATTACGCCTTTTACGGCAGAAATTTCAAAGAACACGTAAGCAAAGTGGGCATCAATTTAAAATTGTTGGACCTTTCCTTAATGATTTTTATCATAAGTATCTTTCTTTTGAACTGACCAAAGCCCAAAAAAGAGTAATCAAAGAGATCCGGATTGATCTGGGTTCCGGAAAGCAAATGAACCGCTTACTTCAGGGTGATGTTGGCAGTGGTAAAACCCTCGTTGCTCTTATGACAATGTTAATAGCATTGGATAATAACTTCCAGGCATGTCTGATGGCTCCGACAGAGATCTTAGCACAACAGCATTACCAGAATATTTCAAGGATGTTATCAGGGCTAAATATAAATATTGAACTTCTAACAGGATCGACAAAAACGGCTAAACGAAAGGAGATCTCAGACGGTTTAATTGACGGTAGTCTGCAAATCCTGATAGGTACACATGCGCTCATCGAAGAAAATGTCCAGTTCAAAAATCTCGGATTCGTCGTGATTGATGAACAGCACCGTTTTGGTGTAGCACAAAGAGCACGATTATGGGAGAAAAATACAATAACACCGCATGTGCTTGTGATGACTGCTACTCCCATTCCCAGAACACTCGCTATGACGCTATATGGGGATCTGGACACTTCTATTATAGATGAAATGCCTCCTGGCAGGAAGCCGGTAATCACAAGACATGTTTATGAATCCAAGCAGGACGAGGTATTTAACTTTATCGGAAAGCAAATTGATAAAGGAACCCAGGTATATATTGTGTTTCCTTTAATTCAGGAATCAGAAACTCTTGATTTGAAGAACCTTCTGGAGGGTTTTGAGTCGGTAAAGCGGCTATTTCCTGCTCCGAAGTATTCTATAGGGATGGTGCACGGCAAGATGAAGCAAAAGGAAAAAGATGATGCCATGGAGCATTTCCTTAAGAAAGAGACACAAATCCTTGTCGCTACGACCGTAATTGAAGTAGGTGTCGATATTTCTAATGCATCCGTGATGGTGATTCAAAATGCAGAGCGATTCGGACTATCCCAATTGCATCAATTGAGGGGAAGGGTAGGAAGAGGAGCTGATCAAGCTTATTGTATCCTGGTATCAGGCTTCAAACTGACAATTGATGCAAAGAAGAGACTTGAAACCATGGTTGAGACAAATGATGGTTTTATTATAGCAGAGACAGATCTTAGGTTGCGTGGACCCGGAGATCTGGAAGGTACACAACAATCGGGAATTCTGAATTTAAAAATTGCAGATATAATACATGACGAAAAAATCCTTAAATACGCCCGTAACCTTGCTACTGATATTATTCGGGATGATCCTGACCTAGAGAAAGAAAACAATGCAATTTTAGCGAGACACCTGTCTATCATGAATAAATATGGGCAAAATTGGGGTCTGATCAGCTGAGATTCAGTAAATTCTCAATACTTTTACAATTCAAAATTTTTTATCAATATGAAGATCTCCTATAATTGGTTAAAGGAATATGTTTCATGGATTCCAAGTCAGGCCAGGGTTGCTGAAATCCTAACCGGATGTGGCCTGGAAGTTGAGGGTATGGAGACCTGGTTCTCTATTAAAGGCGGTCTTAAGGGTGTTGTCATAGGACAAGTACTTACCTGTGTCAGGCATCCCGATTCCGATCACCTCAGTCTTACAACAGTAGATGTTGGATTACAAGAGCCTTTAAAGATTGTTTGTGGCGCATCTAATGTAGTAGCGGGACAGAAAGTTGTTGTGGCGACCGTTGGAACCACACTCTTTTTTAATGATAAGGAGATAACTATTCAACGGGCAAAGATCCGTGGTGAGCTTTCGGAGGGAATGATTTGTGCAGAGGATGAGCTTGGAATTGGAACCTCCCATTCAGGTATCATGGTTCTTGATTCTGAGGTAATCCTTGGTACGCCTGCAAAGGATTATTTCAAAGTTGAAGAAGATACAATATTTGAAATTGGTTTGACACCAAACCGGTCTGATGCCACCTCTCATTTTGGCATCGCAAGAGATCTGATAGCCGTGATGAACTGTATGCCAGGCAATGACAATGAAGCTAATGCAAGCCTTAGGTATCCGGTTACCGAATCTATTAATACGACAAAAAAAGAACAAAAATTTACAATAATCATTGAAGATTATGAGGCTTGTCCGAGGTATTCAGGATTGGCTTTCTGGGGAATAACTGTCAAAGAATCACCGACCTGGTTAAAGAACAGGCTTAATGCTGTGGGGCTCAGACCTATAAATAATATTGTTGATATAACCAATTTCATCCTGTTGGAACTTGGTCAACCTTTGCATGCATTTGATGCTGATATGATCAAAGGAGATAAAGTCATCATTAAAAAGTTTCCTGATTCAAAGAAATTTATCACTCTTGATCAGGTAGAACGTGAAATAACGAATCAGGACCTGATGATTTGTAATTCGGAGGAGCCTATGTGTATTGCTGGAGTTTTCGGGGGTTTAAACACGGGAGTTAGTGCGAATACTTCATCGGTATTTCTTGAAAGTGCTTATTTCGATCCTAGAAGCATCAGAAAGACTGCTAAATATCATGGACTACAGACAGATGCCTCATTCAGATTTGAAAGGGGAGCTGATATTAATATTACAGTTTATGCTCTTCAGAGAGCTGCTTCACTAATCAGTGAACTTGCCGGTGGGGAAAATATATCAGGTATCATAGATGCATACCCTCAGCCAAGAAAACCGATCAATGTTTTTTTATCATACAATCATCTCGATCGCCTCATTGGTAAAGTACTTGAGAGAGATAAAATCAAAAAAATCCTTATATCACTTGGAGTTACAATTTTGTCATCATCAGATGAAGGGTTGAGTTTGGAAATTGCTTCTTATAAAGTCGATGTAACCAGAGAAGCTGATGTAATTGAAGAGATATTACGGATCTATGGGTACAACAATATTGAGTTCTCCTCGGTCCTTCATTCTTCTATCTCTTATTCTCCTAAGCCAGACCCGGAGAAGATCAAAAACGGAATTTCGGATTATCTTTGTTCAAACGGGTTCAGTGAGATCATGAATAATTCACTTACTCGATCAGCTTACTACGAGAAAAATCCAGTATTTCCAATTGAACGTAATGTAAAAATACTCAATCCTCTTAGCAAGGATATGGATGTATTGCGTCAATCTTTGCTTTATGGAGGACTCGAGTCACTTGTTTATAACCAAAACCGAAAAATTTCTGATTGTAAATTATTTGAATTAGGAAATTGTTACTTTCTTAAAAATGAAAAAGATCACAATTCCCAACTTAATAAATATGATGAGCAGAATCACCTTTCTATCTTCTTAACTGGAAGGATTCAACCAGAAAACTGGAATGTATTGAGCAGGAAAGCAGATATTTATGATCTCAAAGGATTTATCGATAACATTCTTCTTCATTGCAGATTATCTGTTTCGAATTTTCAGATGGTAACTAATAATTCCGGAATTTTTAGCCAGGGTATAGATTATATGATGGATGATGTTAAATTTGTGACACTTGGCTCACTTTCTCAATCAATACTTAAAAATATGGATCTCCGTCAGGAAGTTTTTTATGCTGATCTCAACTGGACCATTATCCTGAGTAAGATTGATGCCATGGACAGATCTATTGTTGAATTGTCAAAATTTCCGGAAGTTCGCAGAGATCTTGCATTAGAGGTGGATCAATCTGTCACATATGCGCAGATTAAAAATTTAGCGTTTATAACAGAAAAGAAACTGCTCAAGGAAGTCGGGTTGTTTGATGTATACGAGGGTGAAAAAATAGAACCCGGGAAAAAATCATATGCTGTCTCTTTTATTTTGAGGGATGATCAGAAAACATTAACAGATACAGAGATAGACAAGACCATGAACCGATTGATCAAAGCATATTCTGAAAAACTAAGTGCACGTGTAAGGTAATTTTGAGATTAAGAAGCTGCCAATAGAAATAAAAGATGCAAAAAGATACGATACAATATTCTATAAGTCCTTCAGGAGAAAGATTTAGTGTGCCACAAAGAATGGATCATGAAATTGAGCTCAGGAGGATCAGCGATCTTGTTAAGACGGCCAAGAAAGAAAAAAAAGAAATTGTGGTTGTTATGGGGCTTGGATTTGTCGGGGCTGTGATGGCTGCCATCGTAGCAGATACAAAAGACAAGAATGGAAAACATTCAAAATTCGTGATTGGATGTCAACGGCCGAGTATCAGAAGCTACTGGAAAATACCTATGATCAATAAAGGTCAAAGTCCTGTCAAAGCAGAAGATCCTGAGGTAGAACTTTTAATAGAAAAATGTGTAAAACAGTCAAAGACCCTTGTTGCGACTTATAATAGCGATGTTCTTCAATTTGCGGATTGCGTGGTTGTAGATGTTCAATGTGACTTTTCAAAAAAGGAGATTGGGAACATGAGAACAGGAACGGCTGATATGGCTGCCCTGGAAGATACAATGCGAACGATTGGTGAAAAAATCCAATCAGAATGCCTGGTTCTTATTGAAACTACTGTGGCACCTGGAACTACTGAATTTGTGGCATGGCCAATATTAAAAAAAGCTTTTGTGAAAAGGGGGATAGCTAGGGTTCCCTTGCTGGCTCATAGTTTTGAACGTGTAATGCCGGGGAAACAATATGTTGCTTCCATTCGTGATTTCTGGCGTGTATGCTCTGGTTGCGAAGAGATTGCCCGTAAACGGGTAGAAAAATTTCTTTATGAAGTCTTGAATACCAAAGAATATCCCTTAACTGTAATGGATAGACCGATTGAATCGGAAACAACAAAAATTGTTGAGAATTCGTACCGTGCTACCATTCTGGCTTTTTTGAATGAATGGAGCCTATTTGCTGAACGTAATGGTGTTGATCTTATTAAAGTGATCAATGCTATCAAGATGAGGCCAACACATAGCAATATGATTTTTCCAGGTCCTGGCATTGGGGGATATTGTTTGCCCAAAGATGGTGGGTTGGGATATTGGGCGTACAAACATATTCTTGGATTTGAAGATGGAGATAAAATATTTCAGATCACACCTGTTGCTATAGATATCAACGATACCAGAGCTTTGCATGTTGCCGAGCTCACCCGTGATGCTTTGCGTAATATGGGAAGATATATTTCAGGTGCTGAAGTACTTTTATGTGGAGCCAGCTATCGTCAGGATGTTGGCGATACCCGTTACAGTGGCAGTGAAATGGTTGTACGGAAACTGACCGAAATGAATGCAGAGATCCGTATTCATGATCCTTATGTAGATCATTGGTATGAACTGGAGGATCAAGATGAATACCCCTCACCTGGTCATTCCTGGAAACGTTTTTTCAGGAACCAGGAGCAATTAAAACATATCATTGTACAGAAGGATCTGAAAAAAACATTAAAAGGTGTTGAGGCAATGATTCTGGCGGTTCCTCATGCCCCTTATCTTAAACTGAAACCGGAAGATATTGTAAAATGGGCAGGTGGTCCAATAGCGATTATTGATGCATTCGGAATTCTTTCAGATGAACAAATCCGCTCATATTTCAGACTTGGTTGTGAGGTAAAAGCCCTTGGCAGAGGACACCTGGCAAGGATCAAGCGGGAAGTAATGGATAAGAAGAAGTAAAAATTTCGTAATTTTACATCAGTTTAAAATAGATAGATGGATATTCTGTCAATAAAACAAAGGTTTGGGATCATTGGTAATTCAGTGTTACTCGACAGAGCCATTGATATTGCCAGACAAGTAGCCGCGACCGATATAACTGTATTAGTGACCGGTGAAAGTGGGACTGGTAAGGAATTCTTTCCCAAGATTATTCATCAGCTCAGTTCCAGGAAACATGGACCTTACATTGCTGTGAATTGTGGTGCTATTCCGGAAGGTACAATCGATTCAGAACTTTTTGGCCATGAAAAAGGATCATTTACGGGCGCACATGAAGCACGGAAAGGTTATTTTGAAGTAGTCAACGGAGGAACGATTTTCCTGGATGAAATTGCGGAACTTCCATTATCTACGCAAGTTCGATTGTTAAGGGTTTTGGAATCAGGTGAGTTCATGCGTGTTGGTTCTTCCAAAGTACTCAAGACTAATGTCCGGGTGGTTGGAGCTACAAATATAGATATTCTTGGTGCTATCAACTCCGGTAAGTTCAGGCAAGATCTCTATTATCGTTTGAGCACAGTACCAATCTTTGTCCCGGCATTAAGAGATAGAAAAGAGGACATCTTCTTACTTTTCCGAAAGTTTGCATCTGATGCAGCAGAAAAATACCGGATGCCAGCAATAGTTCTGGATGATGAAGGACAACGGGTCTTAATAAATTATCGTTGGCCAGGTAACATACGGCAGTTAAAAAATATAACCGAACAAATTTCTATCATCGAGAAAACCAGGAACATATCTGCAGAAACACTTACAAAATATATTCCTCATTCTCAGAATAATGATTTGCCAATGCTTTACAAGCCCGAAGATGCAGGACATTTTTCTGAGAGGGAATTATTATATAAGGTTCTGTTTGATATGCGAAAGGATGTAAATGACCTAAAGCAGTTGGTCATGAATCTGATGAAGGCAGAAACAGCAAGCGAGACCCTTGGTGAAAATTCACACATTATTAAACGTCTTTATAAGGATTTTCAGGATGTGAATGAACAGACAGCCCCTATAATCGTGCGTACCCCGGATAAATCTTTAGACGAACCCATTCAGGAACCAGAGGAAATTGAAGAATCACTCTCGCTTTCAAAAAAGGAGATTGACTACATACGTAAAGCACTTCAGAAATACGAGGGCAAAAGAAAAGATGCTGCAAAAGAGCTGGGAATCTCTGAACGAACCTTATATAGAAAAATAAAGGAGTACAATATTGAGTAGCATTACCTGGGTTTAATATAATATTAATTAGCAGGAAATCAACAATGAATCGCTTTTCACACAAGTCTTTTCGAAAAACGTCAGCTAATTTAATTGGTTACCTCTTCCTTGGTTTCCTGGTGACCTTGAATTCATGTAGGATGAGTTATTCGTTTACAGGTGCTTCAATCTCACCAGATGTAAAAACGATATCTATCGGGTATTTCGCTAATAATGCGTCATTTGTTGTGCCAACCCTAAGCAGGGTATTTACAGATGGACTTAAGGACTATTTTACTTCTCAAACCAAGCTAGTCCTTGTTGACAGAAATGGAGACCTCGATATAGAAGGAGCCATTACTAATTATACTGTTCAGCCTATTGCCATTCAAGGAAATGAAACAGCTGCGCAGAACCGGTTGTCAATAACTGTAAGTGTAAAGTTTACCAATAGGAAGAATGAAAAACAAAACTTTGAAAATAAAACCTTTACACGTTACCAGGACTATACAAGTACACAAAACCTTTCAGCTGTACAGGATCAATTGATCAAAGAGATTGATGATCAACTTATACAAGATGTTTTTAACCAGACTGTTGTCAATTGGTAACAGATGAACCGTCATGATTTTACCGCTTTTATACAGCATCCTCAGACTCTTACTGGCGGAATGAAAGATGATCTTCGTGGTCTTACGGAACGTTTTTCCTATTGTTCATCTGTACAGGTTTTGTACACTTTTTTTCTTCATGCAGCAAACGACCATGAATTTAATTTCCAATTAAAGAAAGCGGCAGCATATTCGACAAACCGGAAAAAATTGAAGGAATTGATTGGGAGTTTAAATACACCTGAGAAGATAAAATTAGATCACCAACATATAGCTGAAAGTATTAAAAGTGATAATGAATCATATGGGCCTCTACTTATAATTTCTCACACTGAAAAACCATCAGCAGAACTGAAAAAACCTTCTGTCAATCAGCCAATAGAAAAAACGCTAACGGGAGATCAAACGATTGAAACTTCAAAATATCAATTAAAAGAGCTGGTAAAAAGAAGGCTGACTGAGATAGAAAAAGAAAAACATCCTATTATAACAGGAGGAGAAACAATAATCGGCCTGTCAATAGTGCAAAAAGAAGCTGATTCAAAGACGGATATTTTATCAAAGGAGGAGATAATAGAAAAGTTCATAAGGGAAGAACCCAGGATTTCTAAGCCTAAAGCTTCTTTTTTTAAGCCATCGGAATTTGCAGAGAAGAGTAATACAGACGATACCGATATTGTGAGTGAAACGCTGGCAACATTATATCTGGAACAGGGGAACATCTCGAAAGCCAGGATGATTTATGAGAAATTAAGTTTGCTTTTTCCGGAAAAAAGCAGTTACTTTGCAACCCAAATTGAAAAAATAAGTAAATAAATAGTCCGGGATTTAGTAAATAGAAAAGTATTATGGGCATTTACATTTTAGTATCAGTTTTAATCCTTATTACATGTGTTCTGCTCGTTCTGATCGTATTGGTTCAGAATTCGAAAGGTGGAGGGCTTGCATCCAATTTCCAGTCTTCCAATCAATTCATGGGGGTACGAAAAACTGCAGATTTTCTTGAAAAAACAACTTGGACTTTAGCAGTTATCTTATTGGTTCTGAGCCTTTTTTCCATTCTTATTATCCCCAAGAACCAGGGAACTGTTAGTACACATGAAAGTGAGATGAAAAAGCAAATCGAGAATACTAAAACGCAGCCTGTAAAAAATTTCCAAGTACCTCCTGCCAAGAAATAGTTAAAAATAGGGTAGGTTAAGATATTAAAATGTCAGAATGTCATACCATTCTGACATTTTATTTTATATACACGTTAATACTGAAATTTTGTCTCATTTCATTCGGTTAAGTACATTTGGCATAAAATCTGACAGTTCAAGAAATCACTATTCAACCGAATCTTTTTTTAATGTTAAATTTAAAAATAATCGTTTATGGCAAAATTGAAAATCACACCTTTGGCTGACCGCGTGTTAATTGAACCGGACGCCGCCGAAGAAAAAACCGCAAAAGGTATCATTATCCCCGATACCGCAAAAGAAAAGCCTCAAAAAGGTACAGTTGTAGCAATAGGAGCTGGTAAAAAAGATGAACCGATGACTGTGAAAGTCGGAGATACGGTTCTATACGGTAAATATGCCGGTACTGAACTCACTTTAAATGGGAAGGACTACATGATCATGCGCGAATCCGATATCGTTGCAATCGTATAATTATTAAATCATCGAAAACCAATTCTAAAAAAAGTAAAACATTATGGCAAAAGATATTTTTTTCAATATTAAAGCGAGAGAGGCATTAAAGAAAGGCGTTGATGAACTTTCAAATGCAGTTAAAGTAACACTGGGACCCAGTGGAAGAAATGTGATCATTGATAAGTCATATGGTTCACCAATAATTACCAAAGATGGTGTTACCGTAGCAAAAGAAATTGAACTGAAAGATTCTGCAGAAAACATGGGTGCACAGATGGTTAAGGAAGTAGCATCGAAGACCAGTGAACTGGCCGGCGATGGAACTACGACTGCCACGGTTCTGGCACAATCTATTTTCGCAACCGGTTTGAAGAATGTAACGGCAGGAGCCAACCCAATGGACCTGAAAAGAGGCATTGACAAGGCTGTTGCAGAAGTCATATCTTCCTTAAAAAAACAAACAAAACAGATTGGTGACAGTCTCGATAAGATTGAGCAGGTTGCTTCAGTTTCAGCCAACAATGATACCTTCATCGGGAAGATGATTGCAGAAGCAATGACGAAGGTGAAAAAAGAAGGCGTCATCACCATCGAAGAAGCAAAAGGTATTGAAACAACCGTAAAAGTTGTTGAAGGGATGCAATTCGACCGCGGTTACATTTCTCCCTATTTTATTACGGATACAGAAAAGATGGAAGCCGTTTATGAAAATCCGTATATCCTGATCTATGATAAAAAGATCTCGCTCATGAAAGATTTGCTTCCCATTTTGGAGAAAGTCGTTCAGTCAGGTCGGCCATTAGTCCTCATTTCTGAGGATATTGAAGGGGAAGCACTTGCCACACTCGTTGTTAATAAGATCCGTGGTTCACTTAAAGTTGTTGCAATTAAAGCTCCAGGCTTTGGTGACCGGAGAAAAGAGATGCTTGAAGATATTGCTATTCTTACTGGCGGTATTGTGATTTCAGAAGAAAAAGGATATAAACTTGAAGATACAACTCTTGAGTATCTTGGCTCATCTGAAAAAGTATCGATTGACAAGGACAACACCACAATTGTCAGCGGTAAAGGCAAGAAATCGGATATTGAAGGAAGAGTGAACCAGATCAAAGCACAGATCACCTCAACAAAGTCCGACTATGATAAAGAAAAATTACAGGAACGCCTCGCTAAACTGTCGGGTGGAGTTGCCGTTATCTATGTAGGTGCTGCCAGCGAAGTTGAGATGAAAGAGAAGAAAGACCGTTTTGACGATGCATTGCATGCAACACGTGCTGCTATTGAAGAAGGGATAATCCCTGGCGGCGGTGTAGCCTATATCCGTGCAATTAATGCGATTGAGAAGATGAAAGGTGACAATGACGACGAAACGACCGGAATTATGATCATTAAGAGGGCGCTTGAAGAACCTTTGCGCCAGATTGTTGAGAATGCCGGTTTGGATGGCGCTGTTGTTTTGCAGAAAGTGAAGGAAGGGAAAGACGATTTCGGATATAACGCCCGTACTGAGAAGTATGAAAATCTGCTTAAATCAGGTGTGATCGATCCGACCAAGGTGGCCCGCGTCGCTCTTGAGAACGCAGCCTCGATAGCCGGAATGTTATTGACGACCGAATGTGTACTTGCTACCCATAAGGAAGAAAAGGAACCCAAGATGCCGATGGGAGGTCCGGGAGGTGGATATGGTGGCGGAATGGGTGATATGTACTAATAGATTTTTTACTTTACCTCAGGAAGCCGTCTCAAAAGGACGGCTTCTTTAATTAAAACTTGATCTCTACCAACTTCTTACTTATAAAAAATGCGACGCTAAACTATTGTTTCCGATTGATCACACAATAATTCTACAATTCTTTTTATAATACATTAAAAATTAGTACTTTGTCACAAAATTCTACCTTCATTATTGAATCTTAGTAGGCTTTCTCCAGAGATAATTCACTGAATTCTAATCATTTTCATAGTCTGCCTGCGTCCTCCCTGCGTCCTCCCTGCGTCATGTCTGCGTCCTCCTTTCGTCCGTCCTTCGCTCATTGTTCGTCTTTCATTCGCTTATCCTTCGTCATTGGTTCGCTAACATATTTCAAAGATCTCTTAATACTAAGTCTTATCAAAAGATACTGAGGAACCGGATTAACATGCACATATCTCTCAGATAATCCATCACTCTAAGACCGTATTTATTAATAAGATACAAATGAACAGCATTGAAAAGGTGTTCTGACTTTTGATACACCTTCTTTCTATTCGTACTGTTGGTCTGACTAAATTTTACAGGATCGATATAACCCTTTACCGGTTAATAAGTTCCTGCAATAAAGGTCAGAAATTATCGTAATATATGATAATATTGTGATTCAATTTTAAATAAATCAAATCTTATGAAGCGCCTTTTCAATATTATTTTTTTTATTGTGGCTCCAATTATATCCTTTTCACAGACAAGTACGCCCGCTGTCAATTTACCAATAGACCCTGATTCAAAACTTATACAGTACAAAGATGTTGTCAACCAGGAAGGAACTAAAGACATTCTTTACGATCGGGGAGCTGAATGGATACGATCTTATTATCTTAATCCAGGAAGTGTTACAAAAGTCCAGGATAAGGTGAATGGAAAGATTGAAGGAACAGGCAAATTACGCCTTTATTTCTTTGATTTGGACAATACAAGAACAGATGCGGGTATTGTCTATTATGATATCCGCCTTGAATTCAAAGAGAACAAATTCCGATATACTCTGACAAACTTCACTTTGAAAGGAATTTCACGTGTACCCCTTGAAAAATGGTTGAATAAGAGTGATCCTTCTTATAACCCACAAATGGAAAATTATCTCTATCAGGTAGATACCACAATGCAGAACCTGATTGTCAAATTGAAGGATGGTATGAAACCAAAGGTCATAAAGAAGGATGAATGGTAGAAAAGAAGGATATCCGGTATCTCTCTCTCTCAGAGATTGAAGCATTCTTTCACGATAGAAATGAAAAACCTTTCCGGGCAAAGCAGGTCTATGAATGGATATGGGCAAAAACCTGCCATTCATTCAGTGAGATGACCAACCTTTCAAAGGAAGTCCGTGAACTTCTCGAAAATCATTTTACCTTCAATGTTTTAAAGGTTGAGAAAGAACTCAGAGACCTTGATGGAACAATAAAATCCACATTTCGGATCTCTGATCAGACACTAGTAGAAAGTGTCCTCATTCCGGAAAATGGTCGTACGACTGCATGTATTTCTTCTCAGGCAGGTTGTGCTCTTAATTGTCGGTTTTGTGCAACAGGGAATCTTGGATTTCTTCGAAACCTTGGATTTACGGAGATATTTGATCAGGTTGTACACCTTAACGTTCAGTCAGAAATATATCACGGAAAGTCTTTATCAAACATTGTTTTCATGGGAATGGGAGAGCCCTTGATGAACTATGAAGAAGTAATCAGATCCATTGATAAAATAACATCTGACGATTCGCTTGGCATATCACCTCAAAGAATCACCGTTTCAAGTGTCGGAATACCCGAAATGATAAAGAAAATGGCTGATGATAACGTTAAATTTCACTTTGCTCTATCATTGCATGCAGCCACGAATGAAAAGAGAGACCAGATTATT